>DASPQS010000273.1:0-8540 GCA_035624865.1 Binataceae bacterium (SeqCode)
CCCGGACATTTTTCCCGACGAAGCCGCCGGCTTCCGCCTCATCCAGATCGGACGCGGTTGGATCGTTGGTCTCACGACAAGCGAGTATCGGCAAGCGGGTATCCTTCTGGCGATTGATTGAATCATGAATCGCGGCAAAAAAATTAAGGTAGCAAGATTTCGGGAGCATATAAGCTATACTAATATCTTCTCATAGCTCTTTCCTTCAAAAAATCGGCCTCGTCAACCACCGCATAGGCATCAACCGACTCATCAACAATTTCATTAGATCAGCTTATTTCGGAGCCCATCGGCGACGCGCCCTCCAAAGGCTGCCTCGCGTTTGTAATCACTGCTACCGACAAGCGGGTCTGGCGCTCCGGCGCCGGAGGGGATTTGCGACGAAGAATCCCGAGCGTCGGTCTGGCTAGGCGACCCTCTTGCCACAACAAAAGGCGGCGGCCGAAATTTTTGGCCCTCGCCGAGGGCGGTTTCACCGGGCTATCAATTTGGTTCGCTGAGCGGCGGTGCTGACTCATCCTCGTGCCAATACCATCTCGGAGAACTCGCGCAATTCGGCGCCATTCAGATTGGACACTACCCAGTAAGTCAGTCCGGCACGAGTCCAATGTACAAGGTTGTAGCCCTGGCGGACTCCCGTTGTCATCGCGGTGTCGCGCGCGCCCGGAGTAGGCCAGACAAAAAGGTTGATCACGTGCTTGCGCCGGCGATAGATCACGGCAGCCACCGCGCGATCGCTGAGGTAATCGAGACGCCCGCCTACCAGCGGAAAACCTCGCGCCGCGAAATCTTCCACCGGCGGCGCGAAATCGACGCGGCCGTCAAACCATGGCTTGACCGTATGCTGGTCGGACGAAAGGACATCGGTCAGGTGATTCTCCATGAGCGAGCGCACGTGATCTGCCACCACCGCGCGCGCGATCGCATCGTCGGGCGAAGGCCGCGGGACGAGAACGGCGCTCCCGACGATTGCGGCCATCAGTAACGCGGCAGCCCCCGCCACCCATCGGAAATTAAAGCGTACGAGCGGTAACAGGGCACGGCCCTGTGCCCGCTGTTCATTGCGAATCGCCGCACGCACCCGGGCCGCGAGAGCCGGCGGCGCCGAATAATATGCAGCGCCGGCTGACAATTCACCCGAGAGCGCGCGGATATTGCCAACTGCGCGCGCACACGCGGCGCATCCCCGCACATGGCGCTCGATGTCGAAGCTGAGCATCAGCTCGAGTTCGCCGTCGATATAGGCGTCAAGCAGGGGGCGGGCTTCCTCGCAAGTCAACTCAGGACTCCTTGGCCGGGCCGGCCAACAGCAACCGCTGCATCCGCTTGCGGGCGCGGGCCAGCCGGGACATCACGGTGCCGATCGGCAACGTGGTGACGTCAGCGATTTCCTTGTAGGAGAGACCCTCCATCTCGCGCATCACAAGAATTTCGCGGAACTCCTCGGGCAGTTGATCGAGCGCCCGGGTGAGCGCGCCGGCGTCGGCGCTGCGCAGCACAAGCGTCTCGGGATTCGCGACTTCGGCATCGGGACTGCTCAACTCGTCATCAAATTCGGCCTCGAGTTCGCGCGAGCGGCCGCGCCGGAGGCGCGTGTAGCAGGCGTTGCGCACGATCTTGAGGAGCCAGACGCGTCCGTCGCCGCCGCGAAAGCCGCCAAAATACCGCAGCGCACGCAGACATGCGTCCTGAACTGCGTCGTCCGCGTCATAGTCATTGCGCATCAGGTAGCGCGCAAGATTATAGGCGGCGTCCAGATGAGGCATCACGGCCTCCTCGAATCGCGAGAATTTATCCGGAGCGCGCAAGCTCTCTTCTTTCCCGCCGTTCTACACCTTCACCGGCAAGACCGCGCCAGGGACGATTTTATTCCCGCCTGCCCGGCGGCGCCGATAAACGGGAATATTTTGCTCTCGAGCGGGTATCTCTTCTCAGCGCGAGACGATCCTATCACCGATACATGGCTCCGGCACGGTCCTCGGTCTGGCGCGGGGAAGGAGAACGAAATGAAAGAAGCAATCGACCGGCGTTCGTTCCTGAGAGTAGCGGGAATGTCGGTCGGCGTCGGAGTAGTCTATCAATTCGCGCCAATGCTGGCGCGAAATGCCGAGGCCGATACGATCACCGGCTTCCTCAAGCGGGTCAACGGTGAACCGCCCTCGAGTTTCACCTTCGCACAGTTCAGCGATCCGCACGTTGGATTCCAGGGCCCGCCCGACCCGCTCGGCACCCAGGCCTTCGAAGGCGCGGTCGCACTGATCAACAAACTTCCGCAACGTCCCGACTTCGTGCTGTTCACCGGTGACCTGACCCACGATGCGGAAACGCGCGACCTTCACGCGCAACGGATGCGCCTGTTCAAAACCATCGCCGGCCGCATCAACACCCCCGCGATCCACACGGTCCCGGGCGAAAATGACGCCGCCCTCGATCAAGGCGTTCTTTACCGCGAACATTTTGGCGACAGCCATTATTCATTCGATCACAAAGGAGTACATTTCATCGCCCTCGACAACGTCTCGCGTGGACGCCCTGAAATCGGGCCCGATCAGCTCGCCTGGCTCAAGGCCGACCTCTCGCGCTATCCGCGAACCGCGCCCATCGTGGTCTTTACCCATCGTCCGCTGTTCGACCTGAAGCCCGAATGGGAATGGTTCACGGCTGACGGCGACGCGGTCATGAATGTACTGGCACCCTATGAGAATGTGACCGTGCTTTACGGTCACATTCATCGCCGCCACTTCCGGCGCTTCGGCAGCGCCGGCCATTACGGCGCTCGGTCGCTCATATTCGCGTTCAACGACCCGGCCGCCAACGAGGAGAAAAAACAGTTGCCTTTCGACCGGGACCAGCCCTTCAGGGATCTCGGCATCAGGCTGGTCAGCCGCAACGCCGGCGCGACTTCGGCGCTCGAGGTGAACGATGTTGAACTCACGGCCCGCGAATTTTCGGGCACGTCGGGAATCCAACAGATGATCAAGAGCAACACCTCGAAGACGGAGGGTTCATCCGGTGACCTTGACTAGAAAACTGTTCACATTTGCAATTGCGGCCGGACTGACTGTAATCGGAACACCTGTCCGCGCGCGCACTGGCGAAACTCCGCGAACCATCGCGATCACCGCGAGCAAATTTCACTTCACCCCCGACCGCATCACGCTCAAAAAGGGGCAACCGGTGAAAATTCTGTTGACCAGCTCGGATCGGGTGCACGGCTTCATGATCCGTGCGCTTGGGATCGACACCGACGTGGTGCCCGGCAAGACGGGCGAGTTCATGGTCACGCCGAAAACCGCGGGAACCTTCAAGGCCATCTGCGACCACTACTGCGGCCTCGGACACGGGTTTATGAAGATGACGGTGGTGGTGGAATAGACAGAAACCGATCGAACGAAATCGCATTTGCGGTCCGAAGCGTTATCCGGTCGAGCGATGGCGGGCGGGGCCTTCCGCGAGGGCCAGATTGTGTACGGAGTTCAACAGGGAAACATGGGTAAAGGCCTGCGGGAAGTTGCCGACCAACCGGTGCGATGCCGGGTCGTATTCCTCGGAGATCAGTCCCACGTCGTTACAAAGCGAAACCAGCCGCTCGAACAGTTCGCGTGCTTCCTGATGGCGTCCCGCCAGCACCAGGTTATCCACCAGCCAGAATGAGCACGCGAGAAATACTCCTTCCCCTTGGGGCAAGCCGTCTATGTCCGTCTCGGAACGGTAGCGCAGGACCAACCCCTCCGAAATCAGCTCGCGCTGGATTGCCTCGACGGTTCCCACCATCCGAGCGTCGTTCGCGGGCAGAAACCCGACCAGCGGAAACATCAGCGCCGCCGCGTCAAGCGTGTCCGCTCCGTAGTACTGCACGAACGCGTTGCGCTGCCGATCGAAGCCATGCATGCAAACGTCCCGATGGATGCGGTCCCGCAGCTTGCGCCATCTGTCGATGGGTCCGCCGCCATGATTGCGCTCGACCGCCTTTACCGCGCGATCGAACGCCACCCAGGCCATCACCTTCGAATGTGTGAAATGGCGCTGCGGTCCGCGCACTTCCCAAATCCCCTGGTCCGGCCGGTTCCAGGCTTTTTCCAGATGCTCCATCAAGGCCAGCCGCAGGTTCCACGATTCCGACGAGGAAACGGCGCCGCCGCGGCTGGCGAGATGCGCGGCGTCCATGATTTCGCCGTAGACGTCGAGTTGAAACTGTTCGTGCGCAGCGTTCCCGATCCGTACAGGCCGGCTCCCTTCGTAACCCGATAGCCACGGAAGCTCGAACTCGGTGAGACGGCGCTCACCCGCGATTCCGTACATGATCTGCAGGTCGCCGGGGCTTCCCGCGACCGCGCGCAGCAGCCACTCATGCCACGCGATCGCCTCCTCCGTGTAACCGGAGATCAACAGCGCATACAAAGTGAAGGTGGCGTCGCGCAGCCAGCAGAACCGGTAATCCCAATTCCGCGGGCCGCCGATCCGTTCCGGCAACGCGGTCGTTGGCGCGGCGACGATACCCCCGGTCGGGCCATAGGTGAGCGCCTTCAGCGTAATCAGCGATCGCAGCACCAGATCGCGCCACGGTCCGCTAATCGTGCATCGCGACGACCAATCGAGCCACCACTTCTCGGTCTCCCTCAACGCCTGCATCGGATCAATTTCGCCCGGCTCATCTTCATGCGAAGGATACCAGGTCAGAACGAACGGGATGCTCTGTCCTTCGGTGACCGCGAACTCGCTCACCGTCGCCAGGTTCTCGCCGCGCATGGGGACCGGTGTTGTGAGCTTGAGCGCGTCGGGCCCGGCGATTGCACGCAGTCCGTTCTCGCGGCGCGTTACCCAGGGCACGATGTGTCCGTAGTCGAAGCGAAATACGGCCTTCATTTGCATCGGCACCGCGCCTCGAAGGCCTCGGACAATTCGAACGACATCTACCTGGCGATGACGCTCTGCGATCGGCATGAAGTCGACCACTTCAACCGCTCCGCTGGCGGTTACGAATTCATTCGCCAGAATTAGCGTGGGCCCCTCGTATCGGCGACGGACGGTGCGCACAGCGTTGCGCGGCGCGATCAGCCAATGTCCGTTTGCCGAACTCCCCAGCAGTCCGGCGAAGCAGGCCCCCGAGTCGAATCGCGGCATGCAAAGCCAATCGATCGAGCCGTTGTTCCCTACCAGCGCCGCCGTACGAGTGTTTCCGATCAGTGCGTAATCTTCGATTCTCAGGCTCATGATGGATGCCGGCCAAATGGCCTTGCTCTATTCGCCGCCCCGATAAGGCGAGTTCTTTTTCGCCTGCGGTGTTCCCAATCGCCTTTACATTAAGGTCAAACCCTGGCCCGCACGGGTAAGGCGATGCTCAACCGATCGAACAGGAACGGCCTCCGGGATGCAAAGGGCCTCCTGGCGCCTGCGCCGGCTTGCCGAATGGACTCGGGTCGGATCGGCCGGCCTCTCTTAATTCTGACGAAACACCTGGTCGGCGCTCCTCTTTGTTGCGGCCCTGCAACTGTCGCCTATCGCCTACTCTCATTCAGCTTCCATAAGCCTCAATTCTCCCAAATCTGACCACGAACACTAGCGGCACACAAACTGCTGGATCTTTTCCCAGGCGAAGACCCGACCGCGACTGTGCAACGGTAATTCGCAATATCTCGAGGAGAGCAGGAAATGGGACTTTTTGACGACGGATCAGAGAAGACTCTGGAATCGCGCCTGGCCTTTCGGTCGCAAAGCTCTCCCGCGCAGAGCACCCCGGCCGCGCCGCCGACCGCCGAGCACATCCTTCCTCCGCCGAGTCAGGCCGTCCTCACTCCGAGCGGGAACCGCGCTTACCTGGATCAAGGCTGCGAAATCAACGGCAAGCTCAAATTCGAAGGGCCGGTGCGGATTGACGGGGTGATAGACGGCGAAATCGACGGCCAGGAGACCGTCACGATTGGCAAAACCGCTGTCGTGACCGCCAGGATCAAGGCCCAGTCGATCGTCGTCGCGGGCCTCGTCAAGGGCGACCTTACAGCCACTCAGCGCATCGAGCTTCAGCCCTCGGCCAAAGTTTCCGGAAGTCTAACCGCGCCCAAACTGGTCGTGCTCGAGGGCGCCGTGTTCGACGGCACCTGTACGATGCATCCCAAGGCGGTGCGCGACGATCGTAAACTCGCAGTCCCTCACAAGGACGAGCGTATAACGGCAGACACCAACGGTCAGCAGCGCGCCGGGCAGATCTGACCTGCTTTCCGCAGCGGGTGCCCCGGGTTCGACTACCCCGGCGGCCTTCGGTCTTGCACCGCTGAGACGGTGAAAACCGATCAGCCCGCCGCCGCTGTCTGCGAGAATATCTCCCGATCGGCCGAGGCAGGGTTGAGCAGCCGATGGTAGACGGCTTCGTACTTGTCGACCATCACCTCGACCGCAAAGCGCTCCTCAAATTCGCGGCGGCATTGCTGGCGCGAAATCGAACCGATTTGCCCGACGGCTGCCACCAATTCGTCGATTTCGTTGGCGACCAGACCAGTCACACCGGGCTTGATTACCTCCGGTACCGATCCGCACCTGCGTGCAATCACCGGCGTTCCGCAGGCCAGCGCTTCGATCATGGCCAGCCCGAATGGCTCCGGCCAATCGATGGTGAACATCAGGGCGAGCGCGCCACCCAGGAATTCGCTCTTTTGCACATCGTCGATTTCGCCGATGTACTCGATCATCGGCGGCTTGATTCGCGGTTTGATCACCGTCTCGAAGTATTCGCGGTCAACCACGTCCACCTTGGCGGCGATCTTGAGCGGTATTCCCGATCTCAGTGCGACCTCAATTGCCAGGTCAGGCCGCTTCTCCGGCGAGATTCGCCCGATGAAGGCCAGGTATTTTCCTCTCCGCGGGTTGAATCGCAAAAGCTCGCGCGGCAGGCCGTGATATATCGTGTCGACCCAGTTCATCTGCGCTAACGGAACACGCTGCGCGTTACTTATCGAAACCAGCGGCGTTTCCGGGAAACGCCGGTACACCTGGTGCAGTTCCTCGATATCCAGCCGGCCGTGCATGGTCGAAAGCGCCGGCACCTTGGCCAGACGCCCGAACGGGAACGACCAGTAGTCAATGTGGGAATGGACGACGTCGAAACGGCGCCGCGCGTCCGTGAAGACCTCCGCCAGCATCGCGAGCTGCAACGACGAGCCTAGTTCGGGCTTGCCCAACAGGCGCAAGGCCCGCTCGCATCCCGGCGCGAGCTTGGCGCGCGTCTGCGAGTCGCCGGATGCGAATAGCGTCACTTCGTGACCCCGTCGAACCAACTCCTCCGTGATGTACGAGACCACGCGTTCAGTGCCGCCGTATAGTTTGGGCGGCACCGACTCGAACAGCGGAGCTATCTGAGCGATGCGCAAGCGTTGCCGATTCATACGTATACCCGCGTTGATGCCAAGTTAATACTAAGTTGCTACTTCCCGGGCGCGCCGCCCGGCGAGGTTAAGTCCCAAAAATCATGTACAGGATGCCTCGCTCGTCACGAGGCGGTTCCGTCCGCCGCCACCGCATGCTCCAGCGTAAGCCCGCGAGCCTGCTCGAGGTACAACCGCGAGTAAGTTCCGCCGCGCCGCATCAGCTCGGCATGAGTGCCGGTTTCCACGACCCTGCCGCCGTCGATCACCACGATCATGTCCGCACTGATCGCGCTGCGCAGGCGATGCGCGATCAGAAAGACGGTGCGCCCTTCCATCAGACGCTCCATCGCCTCGTGAATCAGATTCTCCGATTCCGAGTCAACCGCGGAGGTCGGCTCGTCGAGGATCACCACCTTTGAATCCTTGAGGAAGGCGCGCGCCAATGCCAGCCGCTGGCGCTGTCCGCCTGAGATCTTCACCCCCCGCTCTCCAATAACTCCATCCAATCCCCCGGGCAATTCCTCCACGAACTCGCGCATATTCGCCGACTCGAGCGCCTGCCACATCATCTCGTCCGTCGCGTCCGCCCGCGCGTACAGCAGATTCGCGCGCACGCTCGCGCTGAACAAAAGGGCATCCTGCGGCACCACGCTCACCGCAGCGCGCAATGCCTTGACCGTGTAATGCCGCACGTCCCTGCCATCGACCATGACCCGGCCGCCGGTCGCGTCGTAAAAGCGCGGTATCAGGTTCGCCAATGTCGTCTTGCCCGCGCCCGATCGCCCGACCAGCGCGACTTTGAATCCGCCCGGGACGTTCAGGTCGATTCCTTTTAGCACTTCCCGCCGCGGGCCCTCGTTTCGCGGCGCGTACCCGAACGTGACGTGCTCGAACTGCACCGTGCCGCGCCGCACCGGGAACGCCCGGCTCAGCGGATGATCGGTAATCTCCGGTTCCAGGTCGATGAAGCCGAATATGCGCTCGATTGCTGCGAATGAAGTGGAAACCACCACCGAGAGCTGCGCGAAACGCTCCAGCGGCAGGTACAGGAAGCCCAGATAGGACACGAACGCGATCATCGTGCCAAGCGTCATCGTTCCGCCCAACACCATCGCCGCTCCCGCCCAGATCACCACCGTCGGCGCGCTGCGCGTGAACAGTTGTATCAACATCTCCTGC
>DASPQS010000274.1:0-10086 GCA_035624865.1 Binataceae bacterium (SeqCode)
CGAGACCTACAAGCGGCGTTGACCGCTCTACGGATCGGTCGCGGTCGCGACCCCCAATACAGTTGTGGAATTGACGATGGTGGCGGAGTGACAGCGCGCGGCGCAGCTCCAGCCGCGTGACTCGGCGCCAATCGCCAAAGGCTGTGGATTAGATGGAGCCGCAGAAACATCGGGTATGTCCGTGGTGGCTCGGCTATCTACTGGCCAGCCCGCTGCGGCGCCTCCAGTTTGATCCGGCGCGGATTCTCGCACCGTATGTCCGACGAGGGATGACGGTGTTGGAGCCCGGGCCCGGGATGGGCTTCTTCACGCTCGAGCTGGCGCGGATGGTTGGTCCGTCGGGCCGGGTGATTGCCGTGGATATCCAGCCGAAGATGATCGAGCGGCTCGAGCGGCGGGCGGCGAAGGCCGGTGTAAGCGACCGGGTCGATGCGCGCGTCACCGATCGCGACTCGATGAAGCTGGGGCCGGGCGAAACCGTCGATTTCGTGCTCGCGTTCGCGATGGTGCATGAGATGCCGGACGCGGGGACGTTCTTTGCGGAAGCGGCCCGCAGCATGAAGGTGCAAACGCGGATGCTGCTGGTGGAACCTTCGGCCCATGTAGGCGAGGAAGAGTTCGAGGCGGAACTCGAGGCGGCCAGACGAGCCGGGCTCGAACTCGAGGAGCGGCCCGCGATTCGCAGCAGCCGCGCCGCGTTGCTGCGCAAGGCGTGAGCGGCGCGCCGATCGCGCCGCGCCCTAATATCCCAGCTGAGACCGGACGCTGCGAAGCGGTGCGCGTGCGCGGGGCGGTATCGATGGGCTAGAATAGAGCCCTCTATGCGCTGGACTACCGACAGGATTCGTCAAACGTTCCTGGACTTCTTCGCGGAACGAGGCCACACGATCGTTCCCTCGGCGTCGCTGGTGCCCAAGGGCGACCCGACGCTGCTTTTCACCAACGCCGGGATGGTGCCGTTCAAGGACTATTTCCTCGGCGTGCGATCGCCGGCGTCGCGCCGCGTAGCCGACTGCCAGAAGTGCCTGCGGATTTCCGGTAAGCATAACGACCTCGAAGCGGTCGGCCGCGACAGCTACCACCATACGTTCTTCGAGATGCTCGGGAACTGGTCGTTCGGCGACTACTACAAGGCCGAGGCGATCGCGTGGCATTGGGAGCTGGTGACGAAGGTTTGGGAAATTCCGCCGGAGCGGCTGTGGGCGACGGTCTTCAAGGATGACGACGAGGCTGAAGAGGCCTGGCTCAAACTTAAAGTAATCCCTCAGGAACGGGTGCTGCGTTTCGGCGAACGGGACAATTTCTGGGAGATGGGCGACGTCGGGCCGTGCGGTCCGTGCTCGGAGATTCATATCGACCGCGGCGCGGAGGCGAGCGCCTTCTGTAGCCATGCGCGCGGCGGATGCGGAGTCAACGTCGACGGCTGCTCGCGCTTTATCGAACTCGGTAACCTGGTCTTTATCCAGTACAACCGCGACTCCGCCGGGAATCTCACGCCGCTGCCGATGAAGCATGTGGATACGGGGACCGGGCTCGAGCGGGTGGCGGCGGTGATGCAGAGCCTCGAGACGGGGCGCTACCTCGGGAATTACGATATCGATCTGTTCCAGCAGATAATCCGCAAGATCGAAGAGGCCGCCGCGCAGTACGGCCATCCGTACCGCTACGGCCAGAGATTCGGCGACGCGGATGCGAACCAGGTTCAAGAAGCGGTTGAGGTTTCCTTCCGGGCGATCTCCGACCATGCGCGGACGATGAGCTTCCTGGCGGCGGAAGGCGTCGTGCCGGGGAACACCGACCGCGAGTACGTGATGCGCCGGATTATCCGGCGGGCTGCTCGCCATGGGCGCTACCTGAGTATCCATCAGCCGTTCCTCGCGACCGTTTGCGAGGGGGTAATCGAAGCGATGAGCGGCGCCTATCCGGAGCTCGAACTCGAGTCGGAGCGAATCGCGAAGGTGGTCACGCTCGAGGAGGAACGTTTCGGCGAGACGCTCGACCGCGGGCTCGAGTTGTTGAACGAGGAACGGCGTCGGCTGGCGGATGTCGAGAAGCGGGTGCTATCGGGCGAGTTCGCGTTCAGGCTGTTCGATACCTACGGCTTTCCGATCGACCTGACGCAGGACGTTCTGCGCGACGACGGAATTGAAGTAGACGTTAAGGAATTCCATCGGCTGATGGAGCAGCAGCGCGAGCGCGGCCGCGCGGCGCGCAGGGAGGAGACGGCGGGGCCGGAGATAATCATCGCGCCCGGGGTCACTTCGCGCTTCGTCTACGGGCGATACGAGGCCGAATCGGAGGTGCAGGCGGCGGAGGCGGACGGGGATCGGCGAATCGCGCTGGTCGCGGCGGAGACGCCCTTTTATCCCGAGGGCGGCGGCCAGATCGGCGACCGCGGGGTAATCGAAACTGAATCTGGAGCGTTACTTGAAGTCGGCGACACGCGCCGGCATGACGGGTCGATCCTGCATCTGGGACGTATCCTGCGCGGCGAAATCGGGGAATTCGGGCGTGGGCGGCGGGTCAAGCTGCGCGTAGACCGCCAGCGGCGCGACGCGGCGATGATCAACCATTCGGCGACCCATATCCTGCACTATGCGCTGCGCGAGATTCTCGGCAAGCAGGTCCATCAGGCGGGCTCGCTGGTGGCGCCCGAGCGGCTGCGCTTCGATTTCAGCCATCAGGGTCCGGTCGCCGAGGGCAATCTCGCGACGATCGAAGAGGAGATCAACGCGCGGATCCGCGAGAACGCGGCGGTCGCGACCGAGGAGATGGCCTACGATGACGCGATCAAGGCGGGCGCGCTCGCGTTTTTCGGCGACAAATACGGAGATCGCGTGCGCGTAGTGCGGATGGGCGATTTCTCGACCGAGCTTTGCGGCGGCACGCATGTGAATCGGACTGGCGATATCGGCTTCTTCAAGCTCGAGGCGGAGTCGGGCGTCGCGGCCGGGGTGCGGCGGATCGAGGCGTTCACCGGGCAGGGGGCGCTCGAGGCGATTCGGCGTCGCGAGAAGATCCTCGAGGATATAGGAAGCCATCTGGGAGCACGCGACGCGCAGGCGATCGAACGGCTGGAACGCCTGCTCGCGCATGAGAAGGAATTGGAGAAGCGGGTGCGCGCGCTCGAGCAGAAGCTAGTCTCGGGCGCCGCGGCTGCCGGTGGCGCGGAGGAACGGGTCCGCGAGGCCAACGGGGTCAAGGTGGTGACGCGCAAGGTCGAGGGGGTCGAGGCCAAGGCGCTGCGCGAGATGGCGGATCGAATGAGGCAGAAGCACGGGTCGGCGGTGGTGGCGCTTGGGGCCGATTTAGGGGACAACAAGGTGGCGCTGCTGGTGGCGGTAACGCCCGACTTGGCGCCGCGGGTGAAAGCGGGCGACATTATCAAGCAGATCGCGCCGATGGTTGGCGGTTCGGGTGGGGGACGAGCGGACTTCGCGCAGGCCGGCGGACGCGACCCGCGCATGATCGATGCGGCGCTGGACCGGGTTGCGGCGTTGATCTAAGGAAGCTGTTGAGAACGCGTAGATTTCGCGGATTGTTCACCCGGCGGAATTTAACTCCGGGGACGGAACGCGCTAGAATAACTGTAGTGTGACGGCGGAGAAAACGGATCGACAGCAGTCAAGGTGGCAAGAGGATCGAAGCAACAATTTCTCAAGTAGTCTCTGAAGATTCGCTCGAACTCCATTTCGACGACCATCGGTTTTTCACCGAACTCCTCGGTCAGCACGATGGGCATATCCGCACGATCGAGCAGGGGCTGGGGGTGCGGATCGGTGTCAATGGCAGCACGCTCAAGATTTCGGGCGGGCATGCCGAACAGGCGCTGGCCGGCAAGCTGCTCGGGGAACTGTATGAGCTGCTCAAGCGCGGCTATCCGATTTACGCGGGCGACGTCGAATATTCGATCCGGATGGTGAACGCGGATCGCAACGTCGACCTCCGGGATATCTTTCTCGACACCGTCTACGTTTCAGCGCACAAGCGGATAATCTCGCCCAAGAGCCTTAACCAAAAGGCCTATATCGACGCGATCCGCCGTCACGATATCGTGTTTGGGATCGGTCCTGCCGGCACTGGCAAAACCTACCTCGCGATGGCGATGGCATTGGCGGCGCTGATGAAGAACCAGGTCACGCGGATGGTACTGTGCCGGCCGGCGGTCGAGGCGGGCGAAAAGCTCGGGTTCCTGCCGGGCGATCTTGCCGAGAAGGTGAACCCCTACTTGAGGCCGCTCTACGACGCGTTGCACGACATGGTCGATTTTGACCGCGCGCGGCGGATGCTCGAACGGGGGACGATCGAGGTGGCCCCGCTGGCGTTCATGCGCGGGCGCACGCTCAACGACTCGTTCATAATCCTGGACGAAGCGCAGAACACGACGTCGGAACAGATGAAGATGTTCCTGACGCGATTGGGTTACGGCTCGAAGGCGGTGATCACCGGCGATATCACGCAGATCGACCTGCCGAGCGGCAAGCTGTCGGGACTCAAAGAGGCGCGCACGGTGCTGGCGAATACTCCGGGGATCGGCTTTGTCCACTTCAACGAACGCGATGTCGTCCGCCATCGCCTCGTTCAGGCCGTGATCGCGGCATACGAGTCCTTCAGCGGGGACGGATCGGCCGAGGAATCGGTAAACAAGATCGACGGTTGAGACGTGACGGTCGAGCTCAAGTGCGAGACCGTGCGCGGCCGGGCGCTCTTCCGTGCGCTGCGCCGCGACGCGGCCGCGATGCTGCGGTTACTGGAGCTTGAGTCTTGCGAGCTGTCGGTAGTGATAGTGGGTGACCGGGCGATCCGGCGGCTCAATCGCGATTATCGCGGCAAGGATGAGGCCACCGACGTGCTTTCCTTCCCGCAGAGTGAGGCGTGGGTCGAGCGGCGCGGCGGGCGGATTTCCGCCCGCCGCGCCGCTCGACCTGTGGCGGTTCCGGGCGAATCGGCTCCTCCGATCGCACTTGGTGACGTGGTGATTTCCGCGGAGACGGCCCGCCGCCAGGCGCGCGCACTCCGCGAGCGTCCGGCGGCGCGGATGCGAACCCTGCTGATCCACGGTGTGCTTCACCTGCTCGGCTATGATCATGAGGGGTCGGCAGCGCGGGCGCGCCGGATGTTCGCGCGGGAGTGCGAACTGGCGGCGCGGCTGGCGGGAGAATCTTCAATGAGTCGCGGGGCCGCGAACGGACGTGGGGGCATCGCCGCCGGCGACGATTCGTCGCCGGCGGCGATGCCCGTGCAACTTCTCCGGCAGGCCGGCGGGAGCGTGCGCGCCGGCCGGCGGGCGCGATGAAGCGCCGCGTTCTCCCCGGACTCGGTTCCGGCGCGATGCTGTCGCATTTCACTCGTGCCTCGCGATCGGGAGACGCGTTGGACAATCTCGCGGCGATCCTGCGCGAAGGTATCATCCACGGGTCGGCGCGGATGATCCGGGGCAGGCGCGCGGCGGTATGCCTGTTCGACGCCCCCTTTGGTGAATTGAAGGAGATTCTCGTTCGCCAGAACCGGCATCGCTACCAACCGTTCGGGATTGCAATCGACAAGCGCTATGCTTTCAGGATGGGTGCGCGCCCGGTGCTTTACATGCCGTGGCCCGAGGCGCAAAGAATGCTGGCGGAGGAGGAGTGGTGGCGCGTGGTAGCGATCGACCCGGAACATAATCCACCGATCGATTGGAGCTTTGAGCGCGAGTGGCGCCTGTTGGGCGACCTCAAACTGCCCGCAAGCGGCGCGGTTGCGCTGGTGCGGACGTGGGGTGACGCCGATGATCTGTACACGCGCTTCGAGGGTGCCCCACCCTGCGCCGGCGTGATTCCGCTGGCGGAGTTGTTCGGCGCGTTTTGACGATGGTTCCGGAGCGATGGGTGCGTGCCGCGCTGGCGGCGACCAGCGGTCTGGCGCTGGCGGGCGCCTTTCCCAAACTGGACTTGAACCTGCTCGCCTGGGTCGCGTTCGTTCCGCTGCTCTACGCGGTCGAAGGCGAGCGGACGGGGAGGGTGTTCCAGTACGGATGGATTCAGGGCTTCGCATGCTATATTGCGTCGCTCTACTGGGTGGTTATCACCCTGCACAGTTTTGCCGGGGTGCGGACCGCATTGGCGCTGCTGCCGCTGATTCTGCTGGCCGCAGTGATTGCGATCTACACCGCGAGCGCAGTTTGGGCAGCGGTGTACAGCGCAAACAAGCTGGGTCTGCCGATCGTAGTCACGCTGCCGATCGCGTGGACGGCGGTGGAATGGATTCGCACGTACTTTCCGATCGGGTTTCCCTGGAACCTGCTGGGCTACGCGGCTTATCGCAATCTGCAACTGATCCAGTTTGCCGAATTCACCGGCGTCTACGGCGTCTCGGCGTTGATTATCTTCTTCAACGTCGTCACCTATATCGTCCTGTTTCGAGTCTATTCGCGGCGCGTGCAGACGGTGAGCCTGGGGGTTCTGACGATCGTGATGGCGGCCGTGCTGGTCTTTGGATCGCTTCGCCTGAATCAACTTGCGGCTGCGCCGGCCCAGGGATCGCTCAAGGTCGCGATGGTGCAGGGCGATATACCGCAGTCGATAAAGTGGGACCCGAAATTCCTAGCGTCGAGTTTCGATACCTACACTGTCCAAACCCGGATCGGCGCGAAGCACGGCGCCGACCTTATCGTGTGGCCGGAGGCAGCGGCGGCCTTCTTCTTTCAACCCGAGGATCGGTATCCGGCGGCTTTCGCCGAGGACGCCGCCTATCGGCGCAAGCTGCTCGAGCTTGCGACCGATACCGGCGCGTCGATTCTGTTCGGCGCGCCGGCGCTGGGCGTCGAGGAGGGGCGAGTCGGGTTCTACAATCGCGCCTACCTGGTGTCGGGACGCAACGGAGTCATGGGCTGGTACGACAAGATCCAACTCGTGCCGTTTGGCGAATACGTTCCGGCGAGACGAGTGCTCGGATACCTGGTCAACCGGGTAGTTGAAGGTTTCGGCGACATGTTCCCCGGGCGGGTGCAGACGATCTTCGAGGTGAAGGAGGCGAAGCTCGCCGTTCTCATCTGTTATGAGAGCATCTTTCCCGACCTGTCGCGTCGCGCGGTCAAGCGCGGCGGGGAGATCCTGGTCAATATCACCAACGACGCCTGGTACGGGAAAAGTTCGGCGCCCTACCAGTTGCTGGCGATGGCGGCGATGCGTTCGGTCGAGACCAAGGTTCCGATGGTGCGCGTGGCGAACACCGGGATCAGTGCGGTGATCGAGCCGAGCGGTATGATCACTGCGCGCACGCCGCTGTTCAAGCGCGGCACCGAAATCCAGGAGGTCGCATGGCGGCCCGAACGCACGGTCTATACGGTGGTCGGTGATCTGTTCGCGGAAATCTGTTTCGTGCTGGCGATCGCGGGCCTGCTGGCGGCCTACTTCAAACCAGGCCGTCCAGATCGGATAGAAGAGGCCGTCACCAGCCTGATGTCGGTAAACGGACGCGGGTGAGGGCCGTTAATTCGCTGTCGCAGGTATGTCACAATATAATAAGTGAGCAGGAGCGGCGCTCTGACACCGCTCCAGAGGAATTCGACTATGATCAGCGAGATGCGTGAACAATTGAACGACTTCCAAGCCCGCGCCGAGACCCTCGGGAGGCGTCTTTGACGTCGCCAAACTTTCCTCACGCGCAAAGGAACTGCTCGAACAATCCGGCAAACCGGATTTCTGGGAACGTCCCGAGGCCGCGCAAGCGGTTCTGAGGGAACACGACCGCATCAAGGATCAGCTCGCGGGCCATGAGCGACTGAAGAAGGCGCTGGACGAGGCGCGGCTCTTCCTCACGATGGCCGAGGAGGAGGGCGCCGAGGAATCGGAGGCCGCGCGCGAGACCGCCGCTGCGCTCGGCGTGGCGGGCGCCGAACTGCAACGTCAGGAACTCCAGGTGATGCTCGGCGGCGAATACGACCGCCTCGGCGCTATCGTTTCGATCCATCCGGGGGCGGGGGGCACCGAGGCGCAGGATTGGGCCGAGATGCTGCTGCGGCTATATCTGCGATGGGCCGAGCGCCGCGGCTACAAGACGGATCTCGCGGACATGCAGCCGGGCGACGGTGCCGGAATCAAGAACGCGACCTTCGAGGTCGAAGGTGAGTACGCCTACGGCTACCTCAAGGCCGAGGCGGGAATCCATCGGCTGGTGCGGATCTCGCCGTTTGACGCGAATGCGCGCCGTCATACATCGTTCGCGTCTGTGTTTGTGTTCCCGGCGATCGACGACAAGGTGGAGGTTGTGATCAACCCGGCGGACCTGCGCATCGACACCTTCCGCGCGAGCGGGGCGGGCGGCCAGCACGTCAACAAGACCGACTCGGCGGTGCGCTTTACACATATTCCGACCGGGATCGTGGTTACCTGCCAGAACGAGCGCTCGCAGCATAAGAACCGCGCGATGGCGATGAAGATCCTGCGTGCACGGCTGTTCGAACTCGAGCAGCGCAAGAAGCAGGAGGAACTCGCGAAGTTCACCAAGGAGAAGAAGGACATCGCGTGGGGCAGCCAGATCCGTTCCTACGTGCTGCATCCGTACCAGATGGTCAAGGACCATCGCACGGGCGTCGAGGTGGGCAACACCAGCGCGGTGCTCGACGGCGCGATCGATCCGTTTATCGAGGCCTACCTGATGGGCGTGCGCAAGGGCGAGGCCGAATCGGCTACGGCGTAAGTACAAGCTTGATACGAGTCCGACGGCGCGCCGACTATTCGTGCGCGGCGCGGTGATCTATTGCCTTGAATCGGGAGGTCACGTGGGCGCAGATTGGGGCTGGCCGGACGATTCGAGGATGGTGAAATATTTCACCCTGAACATGGAGCCTAAAATGATCGATCTATACTTCTGGACTACGCCCAATGGCTACAAGGTCACGATTCTGCTCGAAGAATTGGGATGGAAGTATAACGTAATCCCCGTAAACATCGGCAAAGGTGACCAATTCAAGCCTGAGTTTCTCAAGATTAGTCCTAACAACAGAATACCCGCTATGGTTGACCAGGAGGGGCCGGACGGCAAGCCGATCGCGATTTTCGAGTCGGGTGCGATCATGATGTACCTGGCGGAGAAGAGCGGGTGGAAGTTTATGCCGCAGGATATGCGGCGGCGCTATGACGTGGTGCAATGGCTGATGTTCCAGATGGCGAGCGTGGGGCCGATGCTCGGCCAAGCGCATCATTTCCGCCGTTACGCGCCGGAGCAGATCAAGTACGCGGTCGACCGCTACACCAACGAAGCCCACCGAATCTATGGCGTAATCGACAAGCGTATCGCGGAGGCGCCGTACCTGGCGGGCGAATACTCGATTGCCGATATGGCGACCTATCCGTGGCTGCGGACCCATCACTGGCAGGGGCAGAATCTCGAGGATTTTCCGAACCTAAAGCGCTGGTACGAGGCGATCGAGGCGCGGCCTGCCGTTCAGCGTGGGCTGGCGGTGATGAAGGAAGAGGTTGAGAAGATGCGCAACGCGCCGCCCGACAAGAAATCCTGGGAGATCCTGTTCGGCAAGACCCAGTACGAAAAGCGCTAAACGGGCAGGCTCTGCGTCTGGGTTCAGCGGGCGCGCGACTGCCGCAGGGGGCGCCAGATTTCCCGCGAAGTAATTGGTCGCGAGCTTCATCAATTCGGGTTGTCAAGAGGGAGAACACCGGGACGATTGGGGCCCATGCCGCGATTAGCAACCTGAGCTCGGGCGACATTGTCGAGAAAAGAACGACTACGCCCCGGTGGGGAAGAGGAGGGTCAATTGAACGCGGATGATCCACTGGGGCGCGCCATCGGGACGCTCCAGCAGGTCATACGATCCGACCTGGAGGCTCATCGGTTGCGAGCCGAGGTTAAACACGCTGCCAACATCCGCGCCCATCGGGACGGTCCAGCCGTTGGCTGCGTCAGCGGTCCAATCAAAAGTGATTGGCGGATCGCAGTCCACGTACCATCCGCTTTCAAAGTTGTAGCTGACCTCGGGTTCCAGGTAAGTTTGATTGACGCTGCCGCGATCACGGTTGCCGGCAAACGACATCAGTTGATAAGCCAAGATACCGTTGAACCACGGGCCCTCGGAATAGATCAAAGCTC
>DASPQS010000275.1:0-9241 GCA_035624865.1 Binataceae bacterium (SeqCode)
CCGGCTCGATCGCATCGATTTTCCTTGGGTTTCGCGGAGGGCGCGGGGTCTCGACTTCGCTTGGGGTGTGGCTCGGGCTGGCGCCGGGGGCGATAGCAATAGCGGTACTGTTCTTCGCGATTTTGATCGCAACCACCCGCATCGTGTCGGTCGCATCGATCGGCGCGGCAATTGCCCTGCCGGCGGCGGTTGCAGCGGTCGGATCGCCCAAGCACTACATTTTGCTCGCGATCCTGATGTCGGCGCTCGTTATGGTGCGTCACCGCGACAACATCAAGCGCTTGATGAGCGGCGAGGAACCGAGAATTGGCTCGGGCAGCCGAAAACAGGCGGAGTGAAGAAGAACCTTGGGAATTCACGGGTGCCTACTGAGTGAACTTTCGCCCGTTCTTTAACCACCCGATGGCAACGAGCCGCGAACGGGCATAAAGGTTATACAAGGGCCGTGCGGCGCGAGACTGGCATCGCCGTTGCGTCACGGGCATTGGGCGCCCGGGGGCGAAACCGTCAACTGGCGGGCCTTGCGTTGGGAGCGGGATATCTGGGAGAGGTACTGAATGGCGTTTGGCGAGTCGCGAGCGCCCGTTGTTTTAAGGCCCGGCGACCGGAGGGAACATGAAAAAGGTTGAGGCGATTATCAAGCCGTTCAAACTTGACGAGGTGAAAGAGGCCTTGTCGAGCATCGGTGTGCAAGGCCTCACTGTCAGCGAGGTAAAGGGATTCGGCCGCCAGAAGGGGCACACCGAACTTTATCGAGGGGCGGAGTACGTGGTTGATTTTCTGCCCAAGGTAAAGCTCGAAATAATCGTGGCGGACGAGATGGCGGCGCAGGTGGTGGAAACGATCGAGCGGGCGGCGCGCACGGGCCGGATTGGCGACGGCAAGATCTTCGTGATGCCGATGGAAGAGGTGGTGCGGATTCGCACGGGGGAGCGCGGCGCCAGCGCACTGTGAGCGATTCGCGCGCCTGCTCTGAGCGGGCGCCACACCTCTGAGCGCTTTGATGATTTTCCGAGCGCAGCTTTTAATCGACGCTATCTTTACTTACGTAGCCGTGTAGGCCTTTGTTGGGACCGTCGACGACCTCGATCTGGCACCCCGTGTCGTCGCTCGAGAGGATTTTGACGGGAGTTCCCGCATCGATCTTCTTGGTCATCATCGATTCACCCAAACCGCCGATTAGGCCGGCGGGTCCGCCCTGCTTTTCCATCGCCTTGACCTTGTCGAAGGAATCCTTGTCGGGATAGACGGCGACGGTGGTGTCGCCGCCGTGAGCGACGAGCTTGTGACCGCATCCGGCCAAAGAGAACAGAGCGAGAATGAGGGCCGCGCCGAGAGTCGATTTGAATGCTGTCACGCGAAATCTCCTTGAAATTTTCCGGAGCAATTTTCAGATCCTGCCTGCATCTATAGCGCAGCCGGCATCTCCGCCCGCGATTTCCGGATCGCAAACGGAGCGATCGCGGAAGTTTGACGGCCGCAAAATTGCCGCGCGATTCCGCGCATGATACTTTCTACGAGCGCACGTGGGAAAGCCCCAGCAGCGCGATCCAATGCGAATCGGGCTCATTTCGGACACCCATATACCGGAAGCCTGCGACCATCTGCCGGCGCCGGTGTTCGAGGTTTTCCGCGGCGTCGATCTCGTGATGCACGCGGGCGACGTATACGTCAACGGGGTGCTCGACGAACTGGCGGCGATTGCGCCAGTAATCGCGGCTTTGGGCAACGGCGACGAAGGGCTCGACGGGCGGCGTTTCCGGCTGGAGACGGACGAACGGGTGAAGATGGCGCATCTGCTGGAGATTGAGGGCATCCGGATCGGGCTCGCGCATGCCCTGCCGACACCCGACGAAACCTCGGAACGGGTGTTTCACGAGGCGATGCGGGCGCATTTCGGCGGGCCGGTAGACGTGCTGGTCATGGGCCATAGCCATCTCGAAGGGATCGTCCGCTTCGGTGATACGCTGGTGGTGAATCCGGGCAGCGCGACCCTGCCGCGCAACCTGGTTGACGTGCCGGGCACGGTGGCGATTCTAGAGATCGGGCCGGGCGGCCGGGTTTCAGCCGAAATAATCACGCTAGGTTAGCCGGCGGGCGATCGTAAAGCCGGCTTTGGAGTTGATTTCCAGGGAGGAATGTTTTGTCCGTCGAAGATTCCGCGAGCTCATCCAAGCGGCCGGTTACGATGGAGAAGCTGGTCAACCTGTGCAAGCGCCGCGGGTTGGTGTTTCCCGCCAGCGACATCTACGGGGGCCTGGGTTCGACCTTTGACTACGGGCCGCTGGGAGTTGAGCTGAAGCGCAACGTGAAGGAAGCGTGGTGGCGCGACGTGGTTCAGGGGCGCAGCGATGTGATCGGGCTCGACAGCGCGATTTTGCAGCATCCGCGGACCTGGGAAGCGTCGGGCCATCTGCAGAATTTCACGGACCCGCTGGTCGACTGCAAGGCGTGCAAGCATCGATTCCGCGCCGACCATATCGAGGGTGACCGGTGCCCCGACTGCGGGGGCGAGTTGACCGAGGCGCGCCAGTTCAACCTGATGTTCAAGACCTTCATGGGTCCGGTGGAAGACACCGCGAACACGATTTACCTGCGGCCGGAGACGGCGCAGGGAATTTTCGCGAACTTCTCGAACGTGATCGACACGCAGCGGGTGAAGCTGCCGTTCGGGGTGGCGCAGACGGGGAAGTCTTTCCGCAACGAGATAACGCCCGGCAACTTCATCTTCCGCACGCGCGAGTTCGAGCAGATGGAGATGGAATTCTTCGTCAAGCCCGACCCGGCGGAAGAGCAGCGATGGTTCGACTACTGGGTGAACGCGCGTTTTCAATGGTACGTGAAGTACGGGATCAAGCCGGAGCATCTGCGGCTGCGGCCGCACGCGCCGGAGGAGCTTTCGCACTATTCGCGCGGGACCACCGACGTCGAATACCTGTATCCGTTCGGATGGGGCGAGCTGGAAGGAATCGCGCGGCGCGGCAGTTTCGATCTCGACCAGCATGAGAAGTACAGCGGCAAGGATTTGACCTATTTCGACGAGGAGGCCAAGAGCCGCTACCGACCGTGGGTGATCGAGCCCGCGGCGGGCGTGGACCGCACGATGCTGGCCTTTCTGCTCGACGCGTACGACGAGGACGTGGTCGAGAACGAGGAGCGGATCGTGCTGCGGCTGGACCCGCGACTGGCGCCGATCAAGGTGGCGGTATATCCGCTGCTGCGCAAGGGGGGCCATCCGGAGAAAGCGCATGCGGTGCGCGAGATGCTGCAACGCTGGTTCATGGTGGCGTACGATCAGGCGGGTTCGATCGGGCGGCGCTACCGGCGGATGGACGAGGTAGGGACGCCGTTCGGCGTGACGATCGATCATCAGACGATGGAAGACGAAACGGTGACGCTGCGCGATCGCGACACGACGCAGCAGGTGCGCGTACCAATTTCGGGTCTGGTGGGAACGCTGGTCGAACGAATCGGCTGGTATCGCTGAGGCGAAGGCCGGCAAGCACAAACAAACCGTGGCGCTGCGGCACAGCGCATTCGAGTCAACCAGGTCGGGAGATTATTTTAAAAATGGCGCGGGTTCATCCTGAGATTTATTTTTTCGGAGGCGGGACGGCGGAAGGGCGGTCCGGGATGCGCGACCTGCTGGGCGGCAAGGGCGCCAACCTGGCCGAGATGGCGTCGCTCAAGCTGCCGGTGCCGCCGGGCTTCACGATCTCGACGCGGGTCTGCAATTACTTCTACGAGCATAAGGGGAAGTATCCCAAGGGGCTGACCGAGGGGGTGGCGAAGAGCGTCGCGCGGATCGAGAAGGCGCTCGGGCGCAAGTTCGGCGACGCGCAAAACCCGCTGCTGGTTTCGGTCCGATCGGGCGCGCGGGTTTCGATGCCCGGGATGATGGATACGGTTCTCAACCTCGGGCTCACGGACGAGACGGTGAAGGGGCTGGAGGCGGCGAGCGCAAATCCGCGGTTCGCGTGGGATTCGTACCGGCGCTTTTGCCAGATGTACGGCGACGTGGTGCTGAAGCTCAAGCCGGAGAACAAGAACGATCGCGATCCGTTCGAGGAGATTATCGAGCGCAAGAAGGCCGCGCGCGGGGTCAAGGAGGACGTTGAGCTCGGGGTCGACGATCTGAAGGAGCTGGTGGACGAGTTCCGGGCGCTGATCCGCAGCCGGGTGGGGCGCGACCTGCCGCAGGATCCGCGCGAGCAGTTGTGGGAGGCGATTGGGGCGGTGTTCGGATCGTGGAACAACGAGCGGGCGGTGGCGTACCGCAAGTTCAACAATATCCCGGGTGACTGGGGGACGGCGGTCACCGTGCAATCGATGGTGTTCGGCAATCTGGGCGGGGACTGCGCGACCGGGGTGGCCTTTACGCGCGACCCGTCAACCGGAGAACAGGGGATTTACGGCGAGTTCCTGCCCAACGCGCAGGGCGAGGATGTGGTCGCGGGAATCCGCACGCCGCTCCAGATAAGCCTCGCCGCGGGGCGCAAATGGGCGGAGCGCCACGGAGCCAGCGAAGGCGAGCGCGCGGGGCGTTACGCGACGCTCGAGGAGAGTTTCCCGCAGGTCTTCAAGGAACTGCTCAAGGTCGCGGCGGGGCTCGAGAAACATTTCCGCGACATGCAGGACATGGAGTTCACGATCGAGCGCGGGCGGCTCTTCATGCTGCAAACGCGCACGGGCAAGCGCACGGCGGAGGCGGCGGTGCGCGCGGCGGTCGAAATGGCGGAGGAAAAGCTGATCGACCGGCGCGCCGCGCTGATGCGCGTGGAGCCGACGCAGCTCGAACAACTGCTCCATCCGCGGCTCGATCCGGCGGTGGCCAAGGAGGTAATCGCGCGGGGGCTGCCGGCGTCGCCCGGGGCGGTCTATGGCGAAGTAGTGTTTTCCGCCGATGAGGCGATCGTGGTGCAGAGCGCCGGGCGTCCGGTGATCCTGGTGCGGATCGAGACCTCGCCCGAGGATATTCACGGGATGCAGGTGGCGGAGGGAATACTGACCGCCCGCGGCGGCATGACCAGCCATGCGGCGGTGGTCGCGCGCGGGATGGGCAAGTGCTGCGTCGCGGGATGCGCGACGCTCGAGATCGACTACGAGCAGGGCGTGCTCAAGGCGGGCGCGCACATGATTCGGCGCGGCGAATACCTGACGCTGGACGGATCGGCCGGCGAGGTGATAGCCGGGCGCGTGCCGACGGTGCAGCCGGAGATGTCGGAGCATTTCCGCAGGTTCATGAAGTGGGCGGACCAGGAGCGGCGGCTGGGCGTGCGCGCGAACGCGGATACGCCAACCGATGCGAGGATCGCGCGCGAGTTCGGCGCCGAAGGGATCGGGCTGTGCCGCACGGAGCACATGTTCTTCGGGCCCGGGCGGATCGAAGCCGTGCGCGAGATGATCATGGCGGAGGACAAGGCGGCGCGGGCGCGGGCGCTCGAGAAGATCGTGCCGATGCAGAAGGGCGACTTCATCGCGATCCTGCGCGAGATGGCGGGGAAGCCGGTCACGATCCGGCTGCTCGATCCGCCGCTGCATGAGTTTCTGCCGAAGGACGACGAGGAGATCCGCAAGCTGGCGGAAAGCACCGGGGCGGACCCCGAGCGCCTGAAGCAGATTCGCGACAATTTGCAGGAGTTCAACCCGATGCTGGGGCATCGCGGATCGCGCCTGGGCGTGAGCTATCCGGAAATCTATCAGGCGCAGGCGCGGGCGATCCTGGAAGCGGCGATGGAATTGCGGGCGGAGGGAGTGGCGGCGATTCCGGAGATAATGCTGCCGCTGATCGGGGAGCGCAAGGAATTCGAACTGCTGGCGTCCGACATCCGTGAAGTCGCGCGCGAAATCGCGAGCCGCAACGGGAAGCTGCCGTACCTGATCGGCACGATGATCGAGGTGCCGCGCGCATGTATCGAGGCGGGCCAGATCGCGGAAGTCGCACAGTTTTTTTCGTTCGGCACGAACGACCTGACGCAGATGACCTACGGGCTCTCGCGCGATGATTCGGCCAGGTTCCTGAACGACTACATCTCACGCGGGATTTACCGCAAGGATCCGTTCCAGGAACTGGATGCGGAAGGGGTCGGCGGCCTGATGCGGATTGCGATCGAGCTCGGGCATAAGGCCAACAAGAAGCTCAAGATCGGCATCTGCGGCGAGCATGGCGGCGACCCGGCGAGCGTCAAGCTGTGCCACAAGCTGGGGCTGGATTACGTGTCGTGCTCGCCGTACCGGCTGCCGGTGGCGCGGCTGGCGGCGGCGCAGGCGGCGATCGAGGATCGCAAGTCCAAGCGCGAGTTCAAGGACGTGTAGCGAGCTTGCGGGCGAGCGGGTATCCGCGCCGGGGGGGTTGGCCTAACCGAGATAGTCGTCGACGACGATGGCGGATACGGCGAGGTCGTGAACCTGGTTGTTGCGCAGGATGCGGAGCTGGATGCGCTCGCCCGGGCGGTGGCCGTTGATCACCTCGTAAAGGGCCTTGCGTTCGTGAATTTCGCGGCCGTCGGCGCTGAGCACGAGGTCGCCCTGCTTTAACCCCGCCTTTTCGCCCGGGCTGCCGGGCATCACGCCCGCAATCACGACGTGTTCGCGCAGCGTATAGGAGTAGAGGCCGATCCAGAGCCTGGGGGGAGTGCTGGTGCGATGGCCGTGGCGGACGAGTTCGTCGCGTCCGGAGAGGAAGCATTCGCCGGGGATGCCGAGGATGGGGCGCACGAGGTCGGGGAAATTCAGGTAGGAGATTGCGAGCACCTCTCCCGCGGAATTGCAAATCGGTCCGCCGCTCAGGCCGACGTTGAGGGCCGAGGCGGAGATGCATACGCAGCGTTCGAGGACGAATTCCCAAGCGGCTTCGTAGGGTCCGAGATAGGTGATGAAGCCGGTGTCGGCGCAGCGTTTCTCGCCGCCGAGGCTGGAGACGATGAAGACGTCCTGGCCGAGGGCGGCGCCGGTGGATGAGACGACTTCGACATGCGGATGGTTGCGCCCTTCGATCTGAAGGAGGCCGATGCTGGTGGTGAAATCGCGGGCGACGATGCGCGCGGGGAGCTGCTCGCCGCTGGCGAGTGTGACGACCACGTTCTGCGCGCCGATGATGACGTAGTTGACGGTGAGGATGAGGCCGTCGGGGCTGACGATGGTGCCGGTGCCGCGGCGGTCGTTGCCGAGGCCCATCGCGACCGAGGGATGCTCTTGCGGGACCTGGGCGTGGATACTGACGGTTGCGCGCGCAACTTTCTCGAGGAAGTACAAAGGGCCGTTCACGATTTTTGCTCCGCGTTACCGGCCCGCCCCGAAGAGCGGCGGGCACGTCAAACTTAACCATTTCGGCGGGCGCGTCAAACCGCGCACGCCGCCGTCGCGCCTTGACTTTGCGCGGCTCGGGGCCTACGGACAAGGCTGAAGCCCGCGCGAGGAGGTGGGAAGCGATGCCGCACGATTTGCTGATCAGAAACGGAATGATCGTCGACGGCAGCGGGATGCGCGCGTACCGCGGGGATATCGCGGTGGCGGGAGGGCGCATCGCGGAGATCGGCAAGCCGGGGAACGGCGCGGCGCGGGTGATCGACGCGTCGGACCTGATCGTTGCGCCCGGCTTCATCGACCCGCACACTCATTACGACGCGCAGATCTGCTGGGATCCGTTGGTGACGTGCTCGTCGTGGCATGGCGTCACCAGCGTGATCATGGGCAACTGCGGGGTCGGGCTGGCGCCGTGCAAACCGGCCGAGCGCGACATCGCGGCGTGGAACCTGGTGCACGTGGAAGCGATTCCGCACGATGTTCTCAGCCGGGGGATTACGTGGGATTGGGAGACCTTCCCGCAATACATGGACGCGGCGGACCATCGCGGCGTCGGCATCAACGTGGGCTTTCTCGCGGCGCTCTCACCGTTTCGCCATTACGTGATGGGGGAAGAGGCGATGGGGCGCGCGGCGACGGAGGAGGAGACCGCGCGGATTCGCGGATTGCTGCGCGAGGCGGTGGGGGCGGGTGCGTTCGGATTTTCGCTGACGGTGATGCCGCAACATCTGGGGTACAAGGGGCAGCCGCTGGCGTGCCGGCTGGCGAACGATGAAGAGTTGCGGTCGTACGCGGGGGTGCTGCGCGAGCTCGGCCGCGGCACGATAGAAATCGCGCTGACCAAACAGCCGAGCACGGTTTCGGACCGGGAGTATGCGTTGCTCGAGCTGCTCTCGACGGCCAGCGGGCGGCCGGTGACGTGGCTCAACCTGCGCGATCGCGACGATGCACCGCAGGCGTGGGTCGAGACGCTGGAGAAGGTCGCGCCGCTGATCGAACGGGGATGCCGTCCACAGGTGGCGGCGCGCCCGCTGATCATCGAATTCAACCTGCGCAACCCGTTCCTTTTCGCAACCATGAACTCGATGAAGCCGGCGTTCGGCGATACGCCGCCCGAGGCGCAGAAGAAGCTTTACGCGGACCCGGAGTTCCGCCGCACATTCGCGCAGGAGCTCGAGCGCAGAGCCGTACTGCATGACCTGTGGGAGCGGGCCAAGATCAAAGAGGCGGCGAGTCCGGCGCTCAAGCCGATGGAATGGAAGAGTGTCGCCGAGGCCGCGCGCGAACGCGGCGCGGCTCCGCTCGACGTATTCTTCGACCTTGCGATCGAAGACGACCTCAATCTCGTCTACATGATGCCGCTGCTCGATATCGACGAGGAACGCGTGGCGCGCAAGTTCAGCGACCCGCGTACGATGATCGGAATTTCCGACGGGGGTGCGCACGTGGACATGTTGTGCAACGCCGGTTATCCGACCTACCTGATCGGCACCTTCGTGCGCGAGCGGCAGGTGCTGGCGCTCGAGCGGGCGGTTCAAAGGATGACCTCCGAACCGGCGCGCTTCTTCGGGATCGCGGACCGCGGCCTGCTGCGGCCCGGGATGGCAGCGGATATCACGATCTTCGATTTCGACACGGTGGGATCGCCCGAGCGTCCAGAGATCCGCCGCGACCTTCCGGGCGGAGGCCGGCGGCTGGTGACGCAGGCGGAGGGCGTGAAATACACGATCGTCAACGGCCAGATATTGTACGAAGGACAGCGTCACACCGGGGTATTGCCCGGACGCGTATTGCGCTCGGGCTATCCGGGCTAGCGAACTGATAGCGGCTTTGGTCGAGAAGGAGCAGTAAAAATGGCAGCGCAACGAGTTATTTCGGCCGACTCGCACATGACGGAGCCGGGCGACCTTTGGGTCGAACGGCTGGATCGCAAATA
>DASPQS010000276.1:0-6108 GCA_035624865.1 Binataceae bacterium (SeqCode)
CACCGCTCCCGCGACGAAAAGCATCAGCGCCGGCATCCATCTGTAGCCGGCGGGAGCCTGCTCGGTTCTGTCCTCGACCATCGCCTCGCTTTGCGGCTGAAGCAGCAAGCCGTGCACAATCATCGATTTTTTCCAAGGTAGCGAGAGCACCGCCAGTAAGGTCGTGCCGAGCAATATTGCCGGCGGGTACCGCCAGCTCTTCACGCCCAGCACCAGCGGCAGCAAACCTGCCGAGATTGCGGGAGCAATCGGCGAGCGGAGCGCGATTATCACCGCGATCGCGCTGCCCACCGTCAACAGCACTGACAGAAAGCCGTAGGGCAGGATGCGCGTGAAGGAGATGCCGATCACGCCGGTCAGAAAGGGGGTGATCGCAAGAAGCAGGGGCGCCCGGGCCCAGGCCCCGCGCGGCCTCGTGAACACGTCGTGCGACAGCGCGCCGAGCTCCGGAAAGAGGATATAGAAGGCGCCCGTAACTCCCGCGATTACGGCGATCACGGCGATATAGATCAGAGACGCGAGCTCGGCTGCTAACCGATACCACGGTCCCGGATCACGAGTAGATGGAGATTCGTTCGCGGAACTCAGGGGGCTTGCGTCCTCGACGGCCTTCATCGTTCCCGGTGGCTGCCCTTACGCCACGATTCCAGCGGTGCGAAGGGCGGCAAGCTCAGACCGCTCCATGCCGATCTCGCCAAGGACGGTGTCCGTGTGCTCGCCGAGCGTCGGCGCCGGGATGCGAAGCTCCGCGGGAGTCGTCTCAAAGCGCGCCGCCGGACGCGGCTGGCGCATCGCGCCGGCCCGCGGATGGGTCGATTCGATGATCATCTGGTTGGCCGCCACCTGCGGGTCCTCCAGCAGGTCCTCGCGCGTCAGGATGGGGGCACACGGGACCTGCTCCGCATCGAGCCGGGCAAGCCATTCAGCGGACGTCTTCGAGACCAGCACTTCGGCCGCGAGTTCGAGGCGCGCGTCGGCATACTTGACGCGCCCCGCCGGTGTCTTGAAGCGGTCATCTGCCAGCCACTCGGGACGTTCGAGCGCGCGGCACAGCCCCGCCCATTCGGAGTCCGACACGGCCCCGCAGGTGATGTAACCGTCAGCCGTCCGGAATACGAGGTCGCGGGTGTTCGGCGGGCGCGTGATCGCGCGGTCGGGACCGATAAATGTGTAGCCGGCCATCGATTCCGGCCAGATGAAGGAAATGACCGCATCGAGCATCGCCAGCCGCACATGCTGCCCATGTCCGGTCCGCTCGCGCGCGAGCAAGGCAGCAGTCATCGCCTGTGCAGCAGTAAGGGCAGTGACCTTGTCTGGAACGATCACGCGCATCATCCGCGGCCGCCCGCTTTCATCCGCCTGGATCGACGCGAGCCCCGACAGCGCTTGGATCACCGGGTCGTAGGTCCGCTTGTGTACGTAGGGTCCGCGTTCGCCGAAGCCGCTGATCGAGACATAGACCAGGTTGGGCTTGACCGCGCGCAACGCCGCTTCGCCGATCCCCATCCGCTCGACCGTGCCCGGCCGGAAGTTCTGAACGAAGAGGTCGGCGCTCGCGACCATCCGCTTGAGCAGTTCCACTCCGCGCGCGTCCTTCAGGTTGATAGCAACTGACCGTTTGTTGCGATTTGCGACGGCGAAAGTGGGGGACATCCCGCGTTTTCGGCCCGCCAGCGCGCGCGTCAGGTCGCCGATTCCGGGCGGCTCGACCTTGATTACGTCCGCCCCCTGGTCAGCAAGGATCATCGTGGCCATCGGGCCCGAGATCATTTGCGTGACGTCGATTACGCGAAAACCGCTAAGCGGTCCCGGCATGGCGGACGACCTCCTCGAGAGGGGTTCCTCAAACTGACACGAACGCCCCGATCGTTCCATTCCCCCGCGCAATTGCCCCGCACGTCGCGGATATTAGCCGGCTATAAATTCGCGGATAACCGCCAACGCACGCTCGGGATCGTCGCGAAACACGCCGTGACCGGCGTTGGCGAACCGCTCGAAACTCACCAGATGCTGCGGAATCGCGAGGGCGATATCTTCCGAATCCTCGATCGGCAGGATCGGATCGTCCTCCCCAGCCAGCAACAGGGTTGGGCATTGGATACGGCCCAGGTCGGGAAGCAGGTTGAACGCGCGCATTTCTCCCTTGACGAAATGATCCATCAGCTCAAGGTTGAAAACCGTTCGCGCCATCGCGTCCGCGTCTCCGGGCACCCGATGCCGGTTGTACAGCGGAAGACAGACCCGCATGTATTCCGTGCGGGTCTCGTCGGTCGGGGTGCGCCAAAACCGCTCGGCCGCTTCGCGCGCCGATACGCCGCCGAGCCGTTCGAAGACCGGCAGCGCCCGATCGAGCCTCTGCCTTGCGGCCGTGCTGGACAGGATAAGCTTTCCGGGATGCTCCGGATGGCGTATCGCGTAGGCCATCGCGACGAAACCGCCAAACGAATTTCCCATCACTATGGGATGTTCGATCTCGAGAGCATCACAGAAATCCTTGACGTCGTCGGCCCAGTTGTCGAGTTTCCACCGATCCGGAGCCACCCTGTCGCTGCGGCCCTGGCCCCGATGGTCGAGATAGACGAGTTGGGCGACTTCGGCCAGCGGAGACATAGCCGGCCTGAAGCTCGAATGGTCGAAGCCGGGGCCGCCGTGAAGTAAAACCAGCGTCCGCACTTCCCGCATGCGCTGACCCTCGGGCCGAAGCTTCGACCCTTCGATATCGAAGAAGAGTCTCGAATCGCCGACTTGGATTCGCATCGGGGCAGCGCCTCTCGTTTTCCCGGATTTTGAGCCGGGGATCAGAATTGCGCCGCTACCAGGCGATTTGCAAATGGGTTTGTTTTGTCAGGCGCGCGGCTTCGCCGGACTTTCGCCCAGGGCCGCCACTCCCAATGGGACGCGCGCAATCAGGCGGGATTTCGAACCAGGCGCCCCCTAGCTCCTGGCGCCCCAACGGCGGACGCGGCCTGTGTCGACGTGGACGAAACCCGAGTGCGGATAGTAGCCGACGCCCCCCAGGCGCAGCGCCAGCGCGATTCGCTGGAGGAACGAAAGCTGCCCGCCGGGAATGTTGATGTCAGCGGCCCGGCCCTCGAGATGCATGCTGTGGCGGGCTACGCCCTCGCTTCGCGCCGCCAACCAGGCGTTGGTCGCGGGCGATCGATAGCCCGAGACCAGGTTGAACGGTTTGTTCGTTTCCAGTTCGCTATGAATATCGTGCAGCAAATCGAGCAGGTTGGGATCGATCGGCTTGATTTCGTTGGCGCGGAAGTCGCGGAAGAAATAGTTCACCTCGGTCAGAGCGCCCGGAACGTAGTTGCCGTCCTCGAAGTACACGGCGTTGAGGCTCTCACCGGTATGGACGTTATAGAACGACAGAGCGCGCGGTCGGTCGGAACGGCGGCCGGGAACGAGAAAGCGAGCGCGGGTGACCTGAGGCTCCGAGGGCGCCGCGGGCATCCGGATCCATTCGTCGGCGGCTGCCACCCCCGGAATCAGGATAGCCGCGGCGGCAATCGCGCCCGACTTGAGCACGCGCCGGCGCGTCACTGCCTTGTTAGCTTTGGACTCGCTGTTCATCCTCGGTCCCCCTAAAACCGACAGCCATAGCCCTCAGGGCAGACATGGTTTTCGGCTTACCGACACTCTCCAATCAATCACATCAGCACATTTATGGGAACCCGTGTTGGGCTTTCCGGTCAGGTGAAGTGGCGCTCGATATAGAACAGCGCGCCCTCGAGGTCGGGCAGGATCTTCGTGCAAAAGCGCACCATCCAGGGCGAGCAGTCAGCGAAGCTAAAAGGGCTGAACGCAATTACGAACTTGCCGAGATCGTGACCCGCGTAAAAGACTTCCATCGCGGTACCAAGCGAAGGTTTGCAATAGTTGACCAGCAGAAGGTCGGCGTCGCGAACGTCCTGCAAATCGAACTCGACGATTTCGTTGGCGGAATCTATCTCGTTGTCGCGGAAATTCCGGCGCAGCGGATCGAGCAGGATAAAACGGCCAGCCAAGCGCTCCTTGGCTCGTGTTCGCCAGTCCTTGGCCGTGGCGGCGTCGGCATCCATGATCGGTCCGCAAAGATAAATCTTCATAGGGTTTGCTGGCATAGCGGCTAAAAAATTAGCATAGGGAGAAGGTATCGTGCGCGTGTCCGTCGCGAGCCTTTCACGCGCGCAATCCTGTGACTTTTTTCGCGCAGAGTGAATCGTCTACAGGGCCGCGGACGTATAGAATGTGGCGAGCCAGGTGGGGGAGGGGTTGACGGTTGGAAGTCATGCAGTTCTGCAAGAGTGCACGAGTATCAGGCGGATGGCGATCGCGCAGGTAAAGCAGCATCAACCGTTCGAGCTGATCTCGGGCGCGCGGATTGAAGCGGCGCTGGAGGGGTTCGGCCTGACCAAGCGCTATGCCGGTCGCGCGGTCGTCGACGACGTCAGAGTCCGCGTCGCGAACGGAGAAGTGGTTGGTCTGCTGGGTCCCAACGGTGCGGGCAAAACCACTACCTTCTATATGCTGGTGGGGCTGCTCAAGCCGGACGAAGGGCGCATCACGCTGGGCGATGACGATATCACCGGGCTGCCGCTCTACCAGCGGGCACGGCGCGGGATCAGCTACTTGCCGCAGGAACCGTCAGTTTTCCGCAAGTTGACGGTGGAACAGAACCTGATGGCGGTGCTGGAGACGCTGCCTCTGGCCGAGGAGGAGCGGCGGGCGCGCCTGCAATCGTTGCTCGACGAACTCGATATCGCTCGCCTGGCCAAGTCGAAAGCGGGAGTTCTTTCCGGCGGTGAGCGGCGCAAGGTCGAGATTACGCGCGCACTCGTGCTCGATCCGCTTTTCCTCTGCCTGGACGAGCCGTTTGCGGGGATCGACCCGATCACGGTGGTCGAGATCCAACGGATAATTACGTATCTCAAACAACGCGGGATCGGCGTCCTGATGTCGGACCACAATGTGCAGGAAACGCTGTCGATAATCGACCGCGCCTACGTAATTCATGCCGGGAAGATTCTGTTCGAGGGCGGTCCGCGCGAGATCGTAGACAACGAGCGCGTAAGGCAAGTTTTCCTTGGCGAGCGCTTCCGGCTCCGCTAAATAAAGTCTGACCCCGACAGTTGTGCGAACCGAGGAGTTGCAAATGCGCCTCAAGGGAAAAGTTTCGATCGTGAGCGGCGCCGCATCCGGAATTGGTGAAGCCGTGGCCAGGACCTTCGCGCGGGAGGGCGCGGCGGTGGTGATAGCTGACCTCAATGAAGAGGGTGGCAATCGGGTAGCGGGCGAAATCCGCGAGGCCGGCGGCGCCGCCGCGTTCATCCGGACGAATATTGGACGCACGGCGGACGCCGACGCGATGATAAGCTTTGCCGTCGACAAGTTCGGCCGCCTCGATATTCTCCACAATAATGCGATCGGCGCGGTATTCGGCAGAATCGGCGAGGTTACGCCCGCGGCGTGGCAGAAGGCGATCGATCTCGGACTCACCTGTTACTGGTACTGCACCCGCAAGGCGCTCGAGGTGATGGTGGCGCAGGGAAGAGGCGTGATCATCAACACCGCGTCGGTCTCGGGGTTGGGCGCCGACTATGGGCTCGGCCCATACAACATCGTGAAAAGCGGAGTGATAGCGCTGACTCGTTCGGTCGCGATCGAATATGCGCGCAAGGGTATCCGCTGCAATTGCGTGTGTCCGGGTCCGATTGCGACGCCGCCGCTGCTCAAGGTCAAGGAAAGCCGGCCGGAAGTTTTTGACGCGATCGCCGAGGGCGTGCCGATGGGGCGTTTTGGCCAGCCCGAGGAGATCGCCAACGCGGTCCTGTTTCTAGCCTCTGATGAGGCGTCCTATGTGACCGGCGCGGCCCTGGTAGCGGACGGCGGCCTGATGGCGCATACGGGACTTCCGTCGATGATGGGAATGGGACCGAAGTGGTAGCTCCATCTGCGCGGGATGATTCTCGACGGCCCGCCCTAAGCGGAGTATCCTGAATCTATGAGCATCCTGGTTCCTTTCGTCGTCGAGCAGACCGGCCGGGGCGAGCGTTCTTACGACATCTATTCACGCCTGCTCAAGGATCGGATCGTTTTCGTCGGCGGGCAGATCACCGACGA
>DASPQS010000277.1:0-5763 GCA_035624865.1 Binataceae bacterium (SeqCode)
GCAGCCGCCGGTTGTGCCCACACAGCCGCCTTCATCAGCTCTTGCGGGAGTGTCGGGGATAGTTGCGAATCAAGCCGCAGTCGTATCTTCGCGAAGCGCCGGAGTGCAATTGCCCGGGAGTGTGACTTTGTTTACGCCCCAACAGTTGCGGGCGTGTTCGCAGTGCACCTGTGACTGAGCGGCGGGCGATGCGTGACGCCCGGCGATCCTGTAAAATCGATCGCAACACCAATGACGCCTGAAGACAGTCCTCCGAACACGAGCGGCCGCGGAACCGGCAGGTTCATCATGGTGCGTCACGGCGAGAGCGAGGGCAATCGCGATCGGCGCTTTACGATTTCCTCCGAAGTCCCGCTGACCGAACTCGGCCGCCGCCAGGCTCACCAGGCCGCACGAAGGATCGCGCAGAAATTCAAACCCCAGCTGATCATCTCGAGCCCCTTTGCCCGCGCCCGCCAGACCAGCGAGATAATCGCGGCCGAACTGCGGCTTCCGATCGAGATCGTTCATGAGCTGCACGAGCGCGACCTCGGCGCCCTCAAGGGTCATTCCTACGATCTCCTGCGCGAGGTCGTGCGCCAGGATCCGCGTTATGATCCGAAACGCGGATGGCTTTGGAGACCCGAGGGCGGCGAAAGCTACGAAGACGTCCGCCAGCGGGTGGTGGGTGCGATCGAGCGGCTGCGAGCGCGGCTGCCCGAGCACGAAGTGGTTATCGTCAGCCACGGCGGGGTGATGCTTTCGGTATGGGCGCACGTGATCGGCGGTTGGGAAGGGGCCCATTTGCCACCGAATTGTGGCATCGTGCTGGTGGAACACGATCGTGAGCGCATTTACCCGCCCCGGATTGTCCAAGGCGAGGAAGAGGGCGAACTCGGCTAGATCACGGACGCCGGTTAGGGTTTGAGAGCTTCCATCAGTCGTTCGCGATCAGCACCTGCAAAGCGCGTGAAGAAAGCTGTCGTAATTGGTGGCGGTGTCATCGGTAGTGCCGTCGCGTGGCGCCTGGCCCGTGAGGGCGTCGCCGTCACCCTGCTCGAACGGGCGCGTATCGGGCAGGAAGCTTCGTGGGCGGCGGCCGGGATGATCGCGGCGCAAGCGGATACGCCTGCTGCCGGCCCCTTCTTCGACCTGTGTATACGCGCCCGCGACATTTTTGCATCCACGATCGAGACCTTGGGCGCCGAGTCCCCGGTCGACCCCGAGTATGACCGGACCGGAATTCTCGATGTGGCATTTAACAACGCGGAGCGCGTCGAACTCGAAGAACGCGGCCGATGGCAACTCGCCGCGGGCGGTACGGTCGAGGAGCTCTCCGGCGCGGCGGCGCGCAAACTTGAACCCGCAATCGCACCGGAAGCAATTTACGCGCTCCATTTCCCGCTGGACCGCCGCACCGACAATCGCAAGCTCACCCAGGCTTACGCCACTGCCGCAATCGTAAAGGGCGCGACCATTGTCGAAGGCGCCTCGGTCGCTTCGATCGTCGTGGCCAACGGCCGGGCCAGCGGAGTGCGCATCCACGACGGCACGGTGCATCCCGCGGACATCGTCGTCAACGCCGGCGGTGCGTGGGCGGGCCAAATCAGCGGCCTCGAGGCGGACCGAATCGGGATCATCCCGGTGCGCGGTCAAATCCTGTGCTTCGAAAGCCGTCCCGGAAGCCTCACGTCCTCGATCATTTCGGCACGTGGCTACCTGGTTCCGCGGCGCGACGGCCGCATTCTCGCGGGCTCGACCATGGATCGAGCGGGCTATGACAAGAGCGTGACGCTCGCGGGTATCGACGCGATCGCCCGCGGTGCAATCGGGATGGTTCCGGGACTTGCGTCGATGCGATTGCGCGAGGCCTGGGCCGGTCTGCGCCCCGCCAGTGAGGATTTCCTTCCCGTTATTGGCGCGTCGCCCTCGATTCCCAATGTGCTTTATGCGACCGGCCATTTCCGCAGCGGTATCCTGCTCTCCGCGATTACCGGGGAGATCGTCGCGGACCTCGTGATGGGCCGTACGCCGCAGATCGATCTTGGTCCGTTCGCGCCCGCGCGCTTCAGCACAACGGCGAAGGTCAAGGCGCTGGGCCTCGTGCGGGACATCATGTTTCGCTCGCGGATCGACGCGGTCGCCGATTCGCTCGGTGTCGAAACCGCGTATGCTCCCGATCTCGCCCACGCGTGTGAACGCGCCGTTGAGTTCAGGCCCGCGATCGTCTTCGTCGACCTTTCCGACTCCACGTTTCCCGCCGAAGCCAGTGCGCGCGAAATCCGGGCTGCTGCAAGCGGCGCACGCCTCGTTGGATTTGCCTCCCACGTCGATTTGAAGTCGCTCGCGGCCGCGCGCGGCGCCGGCTTCGATCTGACGCTTTCGCGCAGCGAATTCACCGCCCGCCTGCCGGATCTGTTCAAGGCCTGAAGGGCTTGAGCAAGCGTATCCCTCAGCAATTCGGTCCGCCGGTGATATAACTTCTTCGTGAGCTACATTCTCGAGGCGTTCCATCCGGCCGTCCGCAACTGGTTCGAGCGGCGCTTCGGCTCTCCCTCTCGCGCGCAGGAACTCGGATGGCCCACAATCGCCGAGGCGCAAAGTCCCCCCGGCCACGACGTCCTGCTCTGTGCGCCGACCGGCAGCGGCAAGACTCTCGCCGCTTTTATGTGGGCCATCAACCGGCTCGTTTGCGACGCAGCCGCCGGTGCGCTCCTGGACCAGGTCTCGGTACTCTACGTTTCACCGCTGAAAGCGCTCGCCAACGATATCCGCCTCAACCTCGAGGAGCCGCTCGACGGTGTCCGCGCGGTGGCCGCCGAACTCGGAATCGATCCCGCTCCGATCCGCGCCGGATTGCGCACCGGCGATACGCCCGCAGGCGAGCGCGCGGCGATGCTGCGGCGTCCTCCGCATATCCTGGTCACCACGCCAGAATCGCTCTTCATCCTCCTGACCTCGGCCAAATTTCGTGAAAAGCTTCGCGCCGTCCGCTACGTGATCGTCGATGAACTGCACGCCATCGCGGGTAACAAGCGCGGAGCCCATCTGATGGTCACGCTGGAGCGGCTCGAGCGCCTCGTGCGTCTCTCCGGCGCGCCCCGCCCGGCGCGCATCGGCCTGTCCGCCACGCTCAATCCGATCGAGGCGCTTGCCGCCTTTCTCGCCGGCGCCGAGATCGATGCGAACGGCGGCCGATCACTTCGCCCGGTCCGCGTCGTGCGGGCCGACGATCAGCCGCGTCCGCTCGACCTGCAAGTGTTGGCGCCGGGACCCGAACTTACCTCGCTCGCGACCCATCAGCATTGGGAGGCGACATACGATGCGCTTGCGAGCCTGATCCGGGATCATCGCACCACGCTAGTCTTTACCCTGAGCCGCCGATGGGCCGAGCGAATCGCTCTCGCATTGCAAAAGCGTCTTGGGAAGGACGCCGTGATGGCCCATCATGGCAGCCTCGCCCGCGCAGAACGTCTCGCCGCGGAACAGCGGCTCAAGCACGGTGATCTGAAGGCAATAGTTGCCACCGCGTCGCTCGAACTCGGCATCGACGTCGGCGCGGTCGATCTGGTTTGCCAGGTTGATTCGCCCAAATCGATCTCGGCGGCGATTCAGCGCATCGGCCGCTCGGGTCACAGCCTCGGTGGAACCCCGAAGGGCCGGTTCTTCGCACTCACGCTCGACGATCTGCTCGAAGCCGGCGCGGCGGTTCGCGCCATTCGCCTCGGCCGTCTCGACGAGGTCGAGTTTCCTTCGGGATGCGTCGACGTCGCGGCGCAGCAAATCGTGGCGATTGCCGCCGAAGAAGGGGAAATCAGCTCGGTCGATCTTCTGCGTGTCCTGCGCTCCACATATAACTTCGCGAGCTTCGACGAAGCGGTGCTGCTTCCATTGCTCGATCAGATGGCCGCGCAACTTCCGGAAAGGATTCAGGGAGCAAATCCCAAGATCTTTTACGATCGTATCGGCGGGCGGATCCGCGCGCGCCGCGGCGCCCGCCTCGCAGCGATCACATCGGGCGGCACTATCCCGGAAAGCGGCAATTACGACGTCGTGATCGCTTCCGAAGGACGCAAAATCGGGGACGTGGAAGAGGATTTCGCGCAGGAATCGATGCGGGGCGATGTCTTCTCGCTGGGCTCGATGCCCTGGCAGATCCTTGGCATTTCGAAGAACCGATTGCTGGTCGAACCCGCGCCCGCGATGTCGCCCTCGCTTCCGTTCTGGCAGACGGAAGCCGCTGGCCGTTCGCCCGCCCTGTCGGCTGAAGTGTACGACCTGCGCCGCCGGATCGCGGCACTCATCGCGTCGAGCGGCGAGAAGGCCGCCGCGGATTGGCTGGCGGCGCAATGCGCGCTGGACGAGGCGGCGGCAACTCAGGCCGTCGCCTACGTGCGCCGCGGCGTCGCCGCGCTGGGCGCGGTAGCCGACGAGCATACGCTGATAATCGAGCGTTTTTTCGACGGGCTCGGCGGCACGCAAATAGTGATTCACTCACCGCTGGGGATGCGGCTTAACCGCGGTCTGGGACTCGCCCTGCGCAAGCGCCTGTGCCAGAGCTTCGACTTTGAAATTCAGGCCTCGGCGATCGATGACGCGGTACTGCTTGCGCTCAATTCGCGGCATAGTTTTCCGCTCGAGCAGGTCTTCGCGCTAATCAACTCGCGCACTGCGCGCGACACGCTGGTGCAAGCGCTGCTCGACTCGCCGATGTTCGAAGTGCGCTTCCGGCACGTCGCCACCCGCGCGCTGTCAGTGATGCGATCGTCGCGCGGTCGCAAGGTCCCGGCATGGATTCAGCGGCTGCGCACCCAGGAGCTGATCACGGCGCTCTTTCCGCAGCGCAACGCGTGCTTTGAGAACCGCCCGCCCGCAATCGAGGTGCCGAAGCATTTCATCGTTGATGAAACTGTAAAAGAGTGCCTGGAGGAGACCGCCGACCTGCCGCGGATGCTCAAACTGCTGAGCGGGATCGAGGAGGGTTCGGTGCGGGTCTTATTGGTAGACAGCACGGCACCGTCCGTCTTCGCGCATCGTGTGCTGCTGGCGTGGGATTATTCCTTCCTTGACGATGGAGAACGCGGCAACCGGCGCAGCCGCACGGTTACGATGAATCGCGCGATGGCTGAGGACGTATTTCGCAGCGAAGACCTTGCCCAAATGCTGTCGGCGGAGGCGGTTGAGCGCATCGCTGCCGAGGTAGACGGGCGGGCGCCGGCGGCTCGGGCCCGCGATGCGGACGAGCTTTACGAATTGATCCGCGCGCATGGCGCGATCGCTCCTGCCGGGGTAGCGGAACGAGTGAGCGGTGACCCCGCGGGTTTAATCGCGTCGCTTCGCGCTCAGGGGCGCGTTCTGACGGTACGTGTCGCCGGTGATGCGCCGGAAGTTATTCTTGCAGCGGAAGACCTTTCGCTTTTTGCGGCCGCCTATCCGGGCTTCAGGGTTGTTTCCCCTGAGGGTGGTATGGCGAAAGCGAAAGCCGGGACAAGCGCCGAAGGCTATCCGGAGCCGGAAGCGGCGCGCGAGGAAATCATGCGGCGCGCGCTTGCGACTTCGGGGCCCGTCACTACGCAGGAGCTTGCGGCCCGTTTGTGGTTTGAAGGAGCCGAGACGGAGCGCATTCTCGTATCACTCGAATCGAAGGGGACGATATTCCGCGGCCATTTTACAACGCGCGATCATGCCGACGGTGCGTATTTGCCCGGCCGCGACTCGGGGGGCGATCCGGCTGTGCAATGGTGCGACAGGTACGTGCTCGAGCGTATCCATCGCAACACGCTG
>DASPQS010000278.1:0-9796 GCA_035624865.1 Binataceae bacterium (SeqCode)
CCAGATATCTAGCAGTTCCTCGCGCAGGGTGATCGCGGTGAGCGCGTCGAGCGCCGAGAATGGCTCGTCCATCAGCAGTACTCGTGGCTCGACCGCCAGCGCCCGAGCGAGTCCGACCCGCTGCTTCATCCCGCCCGAAAGCTCGCGTGGATAAGCCTCCTCGAAACCGTCGAGACCGACCTTGTCGATGTAAACATTTGCGCGCTTTTCACGCGCGGCCGGCGCGATGCCTTGCGCCTCAAGACCCAACTCGACATTGGCCTTCACCGTCAGCCACGGCATCAAGGCGAAAGACTGGAACACCAGCGCGCACTCGCGATTGATCCCATCCACCTGGCGGCCCCTATACAGCACTTGCCCCGAGGTGGCTGGCATCAGGCCATTGATGATGCGGAGCATGGTTGACTTGCCGCAGCCCGATGGGCCGACGATTGCGACCAGTTCGCCTTCTTCCACGCTGAAGCTGATGTCTTCGAGGACGCGAAGAGCGCCCTTGGCGTGCGTGAAGCTTTTGGATACGCGGTTGAGCTCGAGCAGGGCCATGGGTCTGATGGGTCTGGCTCACACATCGCCACTACCTTCAATAGTCCATTCTGTAACGTTCCGTCGCAACGTCGTAGAGCCTGCGCCACATCAGGCGGTTCAACAATACCACGACCAAAACCATCGAGAGCAGCGTCAACAAAATCATCAATCCATTGCCGCTCCGGTAGGTCGCATCGTCGAGCATCGCGCCAAGGCCGAAGACCTGGTAGGTCTTGCTTCGATAAACGAAGTATTCCGATAGGATTAGTGCGTTCCATCCGCCGCCCCAGGCTGTGATGCTGCCCGTCAACAGCGACGGCACGATCGCCGGCAAGGTCAGCTTGCGCCAGGTCGCGAACCGGCTCAGTCCGAACGAACGCGACGCTTCCTTGAGATCGGCGGGAATTTGGCTCGCTCCCGCGAGCAGGTTGAACAGCAGATACCATTGCATTCCGGTCAGAATCAGCAGGATCGACGCAAGATTCATTCCGCCTGTCACATGGATTACGAAGATCACGATCAGCGGGAATAACGCCGTCGCGGGAACCGAACCGACGATCTCCGCGATCGGCGCCAGCCGCCGCGCGAAACGCGGACTTTCGCTCGCATAGATCGCACATGGAACCGTCCATGCGAGCGAGATCGCGTAGGCCGCGATCATTCGCAGCATCGAAGCGATTGTCGCCGCCGGGATCCGCTTGACCTCCGCCGGCCACGGTTGCATCAGCGTGCGTATCAGCGCGGCCACCCCGGAGACCAGGCCGTAAACCGTTAGGAGAAGCACCGACCCCACTGCCGCCACGCGCAGCGCCTTGCCTGCACGGACGAGGATGGGATACGCCGCCGGATTGAACGGAGGCGTCGCGCGCTGCGCCCGATGGATCGAGTTTACAATCGGAATGAGGACCGAGCGGACCGCGCGCGTGATCCCGGGTCCAACCGCGCCCAGCGCCTCCAGCATTCCGAGCGAACGGATCGGCTCACTCGTCGCCGCGAACTCGTAACGGAATTTCTCAGCCCACGTCGATAGCGGTTGCCACACGATCACGTCCATCAGGATGATTATGGCGAGCAGCGCCGCCAATCCCGCGATCAGTTCGCCTGAGCGGCCTTTGTCGGCCGCCTCCATCAGGTAGCTGCCGAGACCGGGAAGGCGATAATGAGCCGGGCCCACAGTAATGATCTCGCACGCGATAAGGTAGTACCATCCTGCCACCCAGGACAGGATTGAGTTGTATACCAGCTTCGGCACGCACGCGGGCAGCAGCAGGCGCTTGAGCTTCAGCCATCCGCCGGCGCCGAAAGCGTCCAGCGCTTCGATCGAATCCTGCGGGATGGTGCGGATGGCCTCGAACACGCCGAGCGCCATGTTCCATGCCTGGCTTGTGAAGATGAGAAAGATCGCGGCAAGCTCTACCCCCAGGCGGCTGCCATGCGCGAGCGCGACGAAGAAGTAGATCGCCGCCGGGAAGAAGCCGACCACGGGTACGGACTGCGCGATGTCGATCGCCGGGATCATCACCCGCTCGTAAGCACGGCTCCTCGCGGCCGTGGGCCCGTACACTAGCGAGAAGATCAGCGCCAGCGCGTACGCCGCGAGCATCCGGTAGAACGAGCAAAACGCATAGTAAGGCAGATTGCGCGCCGAGACGCTCAGATGCGGTCCGCGGAGCACCGGGGCGTGACGCTTATATTCGAAGAAGAGCGCCAATATCGCAGCTACCGCCATGAACGACAGTAGCCCGTTTAATGCACGTCTCGCGGTTATCTGATCACTCGCCATGATCACGCTGCGGAACTTCCAACAATAGCCGCTCGCTACGCACTCGCAAAGGACGCTCGTTTACCAACACGTGAACTGATTGGCGGGCGAGCGGCCTGCCCAATGGCGAGGCTGCCATTCGGTTGACAACGCTGCTTGCGGCAAATAGCGCTTCTTCTCAATGACCACCACGGCAAACCCGGGACCCGGCGAGGAATGGCGCCTGGGCGGCGAACCTGGCGCACCATCCACCCCCCACGAGCAGGAGCCATCCGAGCCGGCTGAGGACCGCAGCCGCCAAGCCCTCGAACGTCCGATTATGGTGTTGACGGTCGAGCATCTTGCCTGGTCCCTTGTCGCAGTATGGGCGCTGTTGACGCGCATCGTCGCTCTCGGTACGCGTCCGCTTTCGGATTCAGAGGCGCGCAACGCCCTGTTCGAATTCGACCTCGCCAACAAAACCGCACATGCAGCCGCCGCAGGCTTTCATCCCGTATCGGCGGGATGGGTCCATCTGCTCGAAGCAGGGCTCTTCGCGGTAATTGGAGCCGGAGATTCCACCGCCCGGATAGGTTTCGCTCTGAGCGGCGTTTTGATCGTTGCGATGGCCTTGACGATGCGCCCCTACGTAGGCCGAGCCGGTGCAATCGCGCTGGGGACGATGTTCGCGATATCTCCGAGCATCACTTATTTTTCACGCGACGCGTCGACCGTAATGCCGGCGTCGGCGATGGCCCTGGTCGCGATTATCCTGTTTATGGCGCTTATCCAGGAACCCGACCGCCGTACTGCACTTCGCCTTGGATTCGTCGGCGGGCTGATGGTCTCCGCTGGCTCAGCCGGTGTCGTTGACTCTGGGGCTTTTGTCGTCGCGCTCGCAGCGCTCGGGCTATGGGAGCTTGTCGCAACGCGCAAAGCCTTCTTGCGGCTCAGAGTCTGGATGCACCGCTACGCTGGTCTCGCCGCGCTGACGATTGTAGCCGCCGCGGCGGTGGCACTGCTTTCGGAGGGTGTCTTGCCCGGCATTGTCATGCGTATCCGGACTACGCCAGGGCCTGTCACGGCCGCCCTCCCGGGCTACGCGCGCGGCATCGCATTTTACGGCCTGCCGCTTGCGCTCTACGAATTCCTGATCGTGATACTAGCCGCGGTCGGCGCGCTACTCATCATATCGTTGCGCATCCGCTCGCGTTTTGCCTGGTGGTGCCTGATTTGGACGGCTGCGACCGTTGCATTTTACCTCTGGATCCCCGTGCGCACACCCGCGACAACGATGGTCATGATCGTGCCCGCAGCGTTCCTCGGTGCGTTTGCTGTCGAGCATCTTCATCACATGATCGCATGGCGATACGTCAGATACGCGGTCGCGGCGATTGCTCTTTTTAGCGTCTATGTCCAGATACTGACGAACTTCATCTACTTCGCTCCCGACGCCACCGAGGCGCAATGGTCCCGTCATGCCAATCTGGCTTGGCGCGACGGCGCCACGACGTTGCAGAGCGCCGAACTTTGCCGCGAGATCGCGAAGCGGTTCTCGAGCGCACAGGCCAGCGTTTACTTCCATGAATCTGGAGCTCGCTCCGGGACTCCTGCGCTTCGATGGTATCTGCGCTCCTTGACGCCGGCCGATGATGCCGACATGGCCTCGGTCGTCGTAGAAGTTGGCGTGGTCCAGACGGTGAGCGCCGATTTGGGTTCCGAGCGGTATGAGTTCGATTTCGAGGAAGCCTGGCAGCCGGATCCTGATGAGCTCGACACCGCCCGGGCGCTTCGTTACCTGCTCACAGCACAGCTTTGGGGCCCTGTCGCGATCACCCCTGCCGTGATCACCGTGCGGTCAACAGGGGCTTCGTCGCCGACGATTATTCTGCCGCCTGGTGTCTCGCGTTGACTGGGAAGCGCGATTTGCACCCGTTTGTGCGCTTTGCAATAAAGGTTCGACGCCAATTGTGAGCCGGGCCGAATCGCCCGCGCCCCTGATCCACACTGACAGGAGTCTTGATGCAAGCAGTCGTCGACGCACTAAAAGCCTGGCAGCTCCATCCTGTGGTCGACCATTTCAGCGTCGCGCTCATCATAATCGCGATAGCCACCGATCTCGTGGCGAGCCTAATCCCGTCGCGCTTGTGGATTCGCAACATGGCGGTCACCCTGATGGTGCTTGGCGCGATTGCGGTTGCGGGCTCCAACGTTACCGGAGGATGGGAGGCTGATCGGCTCTGGGACCACGTTACCGGTCCAGCAAAGGATGTTCTGCAACGACACGCCACAATAGGCTTTTATCTGCCGTTTGTTTTCGGGGCGCTGGCGCTGTGGCGGCTTGGTATTCAGTTCGTCGGCTTCATCGGCGGCTCGCGTCCACTTTATCTGCTGGTTGCAGTCGTTGCTGCCGTCGCAATCCTTTACCAGGGTCACGAGGGCGGCGAACTTGTTTACACTTACGGTGTTGGCACCGCCGTCCTGCCGACTGAAGCGGCAACGCCTTCCCCGTTCCCGAGCGCGGCTCCAGCCGAAGCGATTCCGGCTCCTATGCCATCGACGACGGCCACACCGGCTGCCCCCGCCTCGCCCGTGCCGTCCGCAGCGAGCTCATCCGCGAATCCGCCTTCGCCATCAATTGCAGCTTCGCCCGGTCCTTCAGTTGCCCCATCACCCGCCGCGACGCCGGCGGAGTCTCCCTCGGGTGGGACCCCGGTGAATCCACCATCGGGACCGGCCGCCTCTTCGGCAGCGGCCAGCCCTGGTGCGCCGAAGAGCCTCTAGAGATGCCACGCTGCCAGGTTGGTTTAGTTCAGGCGTTATGGCGTTACCCCGTCAAGTCGTTGCGCGGTGAATCGCTCGACGCCACGTTGGTCACTGAAAACGGTGTGGCTGGCGATCGTGTCTGGGCCCTGCGTGAACTCGACCGCGGCGGAATCATGAGCGCTCGCACCTGGGCTGCGATGCTCGATCTGAACGCGACTTGGCAGGGCGATCCAACGAGCGACGCCGCTGCGCGTGTGTATATTGAGTTGCCCGGCGGTAACACGATTTGCGCCGACGATCCCGACGCCTCGCGAGTGCTTTCGGATCTTTTTCGCCGGAAGGTTCGTCTGGAACGCATCCGCACCGAACGTATTACACCCGAGGAACTTGAAGCGGTGCTGCGTGGCGAGGCCTTTCCGCCACGGCGCGATTTTTTCGATGAGGACGCGATGCACCTGATCGCGAGCGGCACCCTCGATCATCTGCGCAGCCTCCGTCCTGGTTCGGATTTTGACCCGCGCCGCTTTCGCGCCAACGTGTACATCGATACCGGCTCCGGCGGTTTTATCGAGGATCAGTGGCTCGACGGAGTTCTCGAGATCGGCGAGAGCGTGCGAATCGCCGGGATGCGCCCGTCGATCCGCTGCGCCATCACCACCCATGCGCAATCGGATTTGCCTCGCGACGTCGCGATCCTTCGCACCGCATGGCAACATCATCAGGCTTATGTCGGCGTGTTCGCATCGGTCGCCGCACCGGGAAAAATCCGGGTTGGCGATCCTGTCGTGTTAGCGACCTGAGCCGCGTGCCAGCGGAGGTATCGGATGGGAAAGCGTCAGGTCGGAATCGTCAAGGAACTGTTCCGTTACCCGGTCAAGTCGATGGCGGGCGAGCGCCTCGGCGAACTCGACGTGGGCAAAGACGGTGTCGTCGGCGACCGCGCATGGGCTCTGCATGAGGACAACGGCCGGGTCGTTACGGCCAAAAAATGGGCCAATATGCTGGAGTTCCGTGCGGCCTACGACTCCCCGCCTACGTCGAGTGATCTTACGCCGCTGCGCATCGTCCTGCCCGACGGCCGTTCGATTCACGCGGCCGACGCCGGCGCCTCCGAAGCCATTTCTGCCGTGCTCGGCCGCAAGGTCAGACTGGTTTCGGTCAGGCCCGGGGAGCATGCGCGTGCGGAGATCGACCCGCAGACCGTCTTCGGAGACCTGGCGGTCGCCGACGTCCTGCCGCCCTTTACCGAGCAGACGCTGCCGGACCACTTCGCCTTGCTAAAGGGTACCTTCTTCGATTCCGCCGCGATCCATCTGCTCGCAACCGCCTCGCTCGCTCATATGCGCTCCTTGATCGGCGAAGATGCCCGGCTCGACCCCAGGCGCTTCCGCCCGAATATCGTGGTCGAAACCGACCCGCGAATCACCGGCTTCGTCGAGGACGAATGGGTCGGTGGGACGCTCGAGGTTGCCGATAGCGTCCGCATCATCAAGATCGAGCCGGCGCTGCGCTGCGTGATGACCACGCATCGTCAGCAGGATCTGCCGCGCGACCTCCGGATCCTGCGCACTGCCGCGCGGCAGCATCAGGCCAAGCTGGGTGTCTTTGCCTGGATCGGCCAGCCGGGCAGGGTGCGCCTCGGTGACCAGGTGTGGCTTGTGACCTGACCTTTCACGCCGCTCAATGCGCGATCGCGATGAACAGGGGCGTGCTTGCCGGGTTCGAAGGCTCAGTCGCAATTGGACTGCCGACCGCGGTGAGCGTTCCATTGGTCGCGTTGATAGCGAAGGTTGCGATCGTCCCGGTGCTCTGATTGGTCACGTAAAGGAACGCGCCGGAGGGATCCACCGCCAGCCCGGTCGGACTGCTAAGCCCGAAGGTCGCTACCACCGGTAGGGTTAGCGCCCCGGTCGCTGGGGTCACAACGTAAAGCGAGATCGTCCCAGCGCTCTGGTTAGCCACGTACAGAAACTCATTGCCACTCGACGGCGCCGCAATCGCAAGCCCGATCGCGGGAGTTCCCGGTGACGTCGTCGGGTAGACCTGGACGAGCGTGAGCGCGCCTCCCACCACGCCGCTCAGCAGCGACACCGTGCCATTGTTCACGTCGGTTACGTAGATGAATTGCCCGGACGGGTCGATGATTAGCGGCCCCGGCATCCCGGTCCCCGAGAAAACCATACTGGTGAAGCTGGGGGAGCCGAGCGTACCGTCGCCGTTGATCGGGAAGCTTACGATAGTTCCGCTGTTGGCCCGGTCAGAAACAAACAGGAAACTGTCGGTCGCTGCCGCCGCGTATGGATTCGCCAGCGGACCTCCCACCGCGCTGCCGTTGGCTCCGAGCGCTCCGTTCGCGGTGTTGATGGTAAACGGTGAAATCGACGCTCCGCCGAAATTCGTCACGTAAGCAAACGTTCCCGAGGAATTTACCGCCACCCATCGCGGCGAGCTCCCCGCCGTGACCACCCCTGCGCCAATCGTCGTCAGCTTTCCGGTCTGAAGGTTGACGCCGTACTGATGGATTCCATCCGCGGTGTTTGCGACGTAGACGAAACTGCCTTGTGGCGCCGCCGTCACTCCGAACGGCCCGCTCGCTGGTCCGGCGTTGACCGTGCCCACGAAGCTCAGGATCCCGGTGCTCCTGGCGCGCTTGAACTCGGCTACCTTCCCATCATTGTTGGCCACATAAAGGAATGCACCCGTGCCGGGGGTCGGAGTGGCGGTTGCCGAAGACGAACTGCTCGCTTTCGGGAAAATTGAGCGGCCACACGCGCCCCCTGATACCGCCATCAGCAGCAAGCCCGAAAGAATCGGCAGCATCCGCACCGCGATCGGCATTGCTGTCCGCCACCCCCCACAATCCTGCTGCACTCTGCCGTCTGCCGGCCAGCACTCAATCATGCCTTCACACCCGCCCTCATCAGTGCCGCAGTTTACACGATGTGCTTAAGCGGGGCATCGCGGGTTTCCGCTTGACAACCTGTTCCCGCCCGTGGCCTGTTCAGCAACGCAGCCTTGCGCCGGGTCCCCGGATGGTCAATCACCGCGCGTGCGAAAGAGCTTTCCAGCAGGAGGCGAACCATGGCCAAAATTGATTTCAACAAAGTTCCCAAATTCTCGCAGTTGCCGGTTCGGCCCGGTGCGCCGGCCGACTCCAACTGGGGTGTCTTTGGCGATGATGACGAGGTCGGATGCGTCAACTTTCTGACCGAAGACGGAGTGGTTGAAGCGGCTCAGCTCGTTCGCAAGGGCAGGGTCTTTCGCCTCGATACCCCCGTCAACTATGCCAGTCCCCCGCTGTTCGATCGCGAGCCCGTCCAGCACACCAAAAAGAGCTTCGAAAGCCTCGGACTGCTCGGCTTCGACGACGTGCTCGATCAGTACAATACCCAGGAAGGCAGCCAGTGGGACGGCCTCGGCCACGTCGGGAATTTGAAGGCGCAAGCCTTCTACAACGGAGTCACCAACGATCAGATCAAGCAAAGCGCCAAGCTCGGTATTCACAATTGGGCCGACCGCTTCGTCGGCCGCGGAGTTCTTATCGACGCCTTCCGCTTCCGCGCTGACAAGGGCCGCCCGGTCAATCCGCTCAATGACGAGCGCTACAGCCTCGACGATCTGAAACAGGCCCTCGCCGCACAATCCACCGAGCTCAAGCCCGGCTCGATCCTGCTAGTGCGCACGGGCTGGATGCAGGCCTATCTCGGCGCCTCGCCCGCGCAGAAACGCGAGATGGCCCCGATTAACAAGCTCAAAGCCTGCGGTATCGACGACAGCCGCGAGATGGTGGCGTGGCTGTGGGACAACCGTGTCGCCGCGATCGGCACCGATTGTCCCGCCGTCGAACCGTGGCCGTGGGATTTCCGCGACAACGGCGCGTTGCATTACCGCACGCTTTCACTGCTCGGCCTGCCGCTCGGCGAACAGTTCAACCTGGAGAAACTGGCGGCGGATTGCGCTGGCGACAAACGCTACGAGTTCATGCTGGTATCCGTGCCGCTGCACCTGGTCGGCGGCATCGCGTCACCGCCCAACGCGGTCGCAATAAAATAGGGGAGACCGCGGGCAATCGCGGACGCAGCGCTAGCCGTTGCGTCCGCGATTCCTTATAGCCGCCGCGCGATCACCGCGAGCGTCAGCGCGATCCCGTCGGTCATCATCCCCGCCGACATGCTCGCGGCAGCGCGATGGCGTGCCGCTTGCGCCGCCTCGTAGGGCAAATGGATGAAGCCGGCGGGAACCTTGCGCCGCCTCCGCAGCGTATGCAGCCCCGCGTACATCACGCTGTTGCAGACGTAGACGCCCGCGCTGAGCGACAGTCCGGCCGGGATTCCGCGCTTCTTGAGCGCCCGCAGGATCTCTGCGATCGGCAGCCGCGACAAGTACGCATCGGGGCCACCGCGCACCACCGCCCTTCCTTGCACCCCTCCGTCAACCTCGCGGCTGGCGCGCCCGTCGGCGACATTGATCGCGACCTTTTCGATCGCGAGCGCGGGTCGTCCGCCCGCTTGCCCGAGCCCCAGTACCGCCCCCGGTCGCAATTCTTCGATCGCCTCGCTCACGAGCCTTGCCGCTCGTGCGCAATTGACAGGCAGGCGGATCGCCCTGACCTTGGCGCTCGCGAATTCCGTCCCGTCAAGACGCTTCGCCACCTCCCATGACGGATTCGTACGCTCGCCCCCGAACGGCGCGAACCCGGTTACAAGGATGAGCCGCGCCATCTACTTTCGCGCCGCGCGCCGGCGCGGAATTTCGATCGGCAGC
>DASPQS010000279.1:0-9060 GCA_035624865.1 Binataceae bacterium (SeqCode)
GGTTTTTCACCACGAATGCGGTGTACCTGGTCGGGTCTGAGGGCGAGACGCGACAGCATCGTGCGGTTGGCCATTCCGTAGTTGCTAGCTGGATTGTCCGGTGGGACGCAACGCTCATCGCCCCAGAAGAATTGAACCTCCTTCCAGTCCACGCTCAGGTGGAAGCGTGTCGCGAGCAACTCGTAAGTCGCAGCCGGCGTCGAGCCGCCGGACAGGCATAGCGCGAATTCACCATGGGTGCAGATGGCTTCGCCAGCAAAATGGGCGATCTCTTCGGCGCCGCGCATGTAAAGAGCCTGCGCGTCATCCGTCACGATGATGTTGCTCCTGCTCATCCGCTTGACTTCCAGTTGGTTCTCCCAAGCGACCATATAAGAAACGCTCAGTTCTCGGCCAGAGTCCACGTCGCGCGGCTCAACCGGTCACGCGAGCGCCTCTTCTATCGCACGACGCAAAGCACCCAATCCGGCTTCTTGGTCGCCATGGAGATGAACGCGAATTACGCGACGACCATGATGCCGCAATGATTCGTAGTCGCCGAGATACTGCGCTTCGTTGAGCGTAGCGAAGCCGTACTTAGCCCCCGGGATCGCCGGGTTGTCCGCGTGATCATAAGTGATCTGTAAAAAAAGCCCGGTATTGGGTCCGCCCTTGTGCAATTGACCGGTTGAATGCAGGAAGCGCGGTCCGTAGCCGAAGGTCGTCGCTATCCTGAGGTGGTTGCGCACGGCGATGCGTATCTTTGCGATCTCCAGCTCGACCGCAGTGCCGGGAGCAAGGTAAGCCATGATTGCAAAATAATCGCGCGCGTTCGCGAGCTTGAGAAAGCCTTTCAGCAAGCTACTAAAATTACTCGCCGAGCCGATCGCACCCCTGACCGTCGCAGGGCAGTAGAGTGAGAAGTTGTCGTTGTCGCTGGCGACCGCCTCGCGCGGCAGCTTGCCGCTGTATTCGAACTCCTTCAACAGGCGGCCCGTGTTGTCCTTGCTTTCCTGAACGTTGGGCTGGTCGAAGGCGTCGATGCCGAGAATCGCGCCGGCGGTGGCGGTTGCGATTTCCCACCGCATGAACTCCTCGCCGAGGCCGATCTTGTCGTCAATCGAGATTCGGACGATGGGCGCTCCGGATTTCTCCAACGCCTCGACCGCCTCATCCTGGGCCGGGTCGGCCCCATTCCCGAGCCTGAGGTAAGCAAAAATTCGGTCGTCGCCATAGTCCCGCGGCGCACCGACCGGTTCGTCGCATACCGGCACCAATCCGACGCCTTCCTTACCTGTGCTCTCTGCGATCAACTGTTCTACCCACATACCAAAGGTTGCTATCGGCGGAGACACGATAAACGTGAGCTTGTCACGGCCGGCGCGGCAAAGAGTGCCCAGGGCGGCGCCGAGTGATACACCAGGATTGTTTTCGACGCGCACGCATCCGGCGGAACTGTGTCGCATCCGAACAGCGCGCGCGAGCATGGCGCCAACGTCCATCCCGATCAATGCGGCCGGTACCAGTCCGAAGTACGAGAGCGCCGAGTAGCGTCCGCCGATGTCGGACGGATTCAGGAAAGTGTGGCGGAAACCGTTTTCGCGTGCGATCTTTTCGAGATTTGTACCGGGATCGGTTATGCCGACAAAGCTCCGGCCCGCGAGCATTCCTTTGCGCGCCTTGACTTGGTCAAAAAAATACGCGCAATGCGAGAGCGTCTCGATCGTGCCGCCGGACTTGGTCGATACAACGAAGAGGGTGTGGGTGATATCAACGCGTTTTTCGAGCGCGGCGATTTGCGCAGGTGTGGTCGAGTCGAGCACGTGCAGGTGTGGGTAGCCCGGTTCGCTGTAGAACGTGCGCGTCAGGACCTCGGGGCACAGACTCGAGCCGCCCATTCCGAGCACGACCGCGTCGCGAAAGCCGTCTTTTCGCACCCCCTCGACGAACTCGTGCAACGCGGCAACCTGCGCCGTCATCTTTTCCGGAACGGTGAGCCATCCGAGTGCGTTGGCGATGATCGTTTGATGCTCTGGCTCCTTCTTCCACAGCGTCGTGTCCTTGCGCCACAGGTGGGTCGGGAGTTCTTCCTTATCGAGCTTCTTGTAACAGGCCGAGATCTCGTTGTGCCAGGCGCTCGCACTTACGTTCTGGAGGTTGAGCGCCCCGGCGACGATCGCATCGCGCCGCCCCTTGATCACGGCGAGCAGATCATCGAAGGATTTGGCGAAGGCGTCGACCCCTTCCCTCTGCAGCTCATCACCTATGGCATCGAGGTCGACCCCGGCTGCAGCGAGTTTCTTGACGATATCGCAGGCGCCGGCCAAGTCCTCCTCGAGCGTAGGTCGCGGCTCTCCGTGGTCACGAAACGCATCCATCGTGGCCGGGGGCATCGTGTTGACCGTATCAGGACCGATCAGCTGCTGCACATACTTGATATCGCTATACGCAGGATTCTTGGTGCCGGTGGAAGCCCACAGCGGACGCTGTACCCGCGCGCCCTTTGCCGCCAAGGCCTTGAAGCGATCGCTTCCGAAGAGCTCCTTGAAGCGCTGATAGATGAGCTTGGTGCCGGCGACGGCGGCAGACCCGCGCAACGCTGCGACGGCCTCTTCCGCCTGCACTTTGAGTTTTTCGTCAAGGCGCTTGTCGACCAGCGCTTCGACCCGGCTCACGAACACGCTGGCAACCGAGGCAACCCGGTCGATTGAAAGCCCGGCCTGGGCGCGCCTTACAAGTCCTCGAACATAAGCGTTGGCAACCGCTTCATAATGCGCGAGCGAAAACATCAGGGTGACGTTGATGTTCATGCCTTCGCTAATCAGCTGCTCGAACGCGGGGATGCCAGCCGGCGTGGATGGCACCTTGATCATCAGGTTGGGCCGGTCGACGAGCTTGAAACAGCGGCGCGCTTCGGCCAAGGTGGCCTCGGTATCGTTGGCCAGTCGTGGCGAGACCTCGTAGCTGACGAAGCCGGACCGTCCCTGGGTACGGTCGTAAATCGGTCGCAGTGCGTCCGCCGCCGTCCTGATATCAGCGGACGAGAGCGCGTCGTAGATTTCTTCGACGCTTTTCCCCGCGCGCACCAGTTCGTGGAGTTGCTCGTCATAATCGGACGAACCCGCGATCGCTTTCTCGAAGATCGTAGGGTTCGAGGTCATACCGTCCAGCCCATCGTCCTCGATCAGGCGGCGGAACTCGACAGACGTCAGAAGGTCACGGCGGATATAATCGAGCCATACGCTCTGGCCGAGGCGTTCCAGCGCACGCAACCGGCTTTCAGAATTGCTCATGGTCGTTGCTCCCGCGAGGTTAACTCGGCGCAGCGCTGCCGACCCGCGCTCCGGTTAAACGAAGCCGCCAACAGGTTAGCGCGAGAGCAGCCGCAGCGCCCGCTCGACGACTTTTTGCGTCGTAAACCCGAAATGATTCATCAAGTCCTGGTACGGCGCCGAGGCACCAAACGTGTCCATTCCGATCACGTCACCATCGAGGCCCACCCAGCGATACCACGAAAGCGGCGACCCCGCTTCGATCGCAAGCCGCCGCCTAACCGCCGGTGGCAACACCGAATCGCGATAGGTGGCGTCCTGGCGCTCGAACAACTCAAAGCTCGGCATGCTGACGACGCGCACGGCGCAGCCCCGCTTCTCGAGCTCCGGCCTCGCTTCAAGTGCGAGATGCAATTCGGCTCCGCTCGCAATCAAAATGATGTCCGGAGTCTTGCCGGCCGTTTCGCCCAGAACATATGCTCCCCGCGCCAGACCGTTGGCGGGTGCGAACACCGTGCGATCCAGCGTTGGGAGCTTCTGCCGCGACAAAACGAGCATCACCGGGCCCTGGGGGTGCTTCATCGCCACGCGCCATGCGGCGCAAGCCTCGTTGGCGTCGGCCGGGCGAATCACCGTCAGATTAGGGATGGCTCGCATTGCCGCCAAGTGCTCTATCGGCTGATGGGTAGGCCCGTCTTCGCCCACTCCGATCGAATCATGGGTGAAAACGTAGACGATGTGCAGTCCCATCAGAGCCGCGAGACGAATCGCCGGCCGGCAGTAATCTGTGAACACGAAGAAACTCGACCCGTACGGGATAAAGCCGCCGTGCAGCGCGATCCCATTGAGGATGGAACACATTGCGTGTTCGCGAATGCCGAAATGCAGATTGCGGCCAGCGTAATCGGTGCGTTCGAAGTCGCCGCCGTCCTTAACGTCGGTAAAGGTCGACTCGTTGAGGTCGGCCGATCCGCCAAACAGGTTCCATACGCGTTTGGCGATTGCCTGCTCGGCGCGCGAGGCGGACTCGCGTGTCGCGAATGAATCCTTGGGTGTAAATACCGGCAGGTCCTGATCCCATCCCGCAGGCAATTCGCCCGCCATCATCGCGCGAAATTCTGCTGCTTCCTTCGGGTTGGCCTTGGCGTAGGTCTCGAATGCGGCGTTCCACTGACGCTCGAGCTCGGCCCCGCGCTCGACACATCGCCGAAACTGCGCGAGCGCTTCGGCGGGGACATAAAAGTCCGGTTCGAGGGGCCAACCGTAAAATTGTTTAGTCAGCTTGACCTCATCGGTGCCGAGCGCTTTGCCGTGGGCCTCAGAGGTGTCCTGCCGATGGGGGCTGCCGTAGCCGATATGGCTGTGCACTCGAATCAGAGAGGGGCGATTGCGTTCGGCGATTCCATTTTCGATGGCTCGGGCGAGCGCCTCCAAGTCATTGGCGTCTTCGACCGCCTGTGTGTGCCATCCATAAGCCTCAAAGCGCCGGCACACGTCCTCGGAAAAAGCGAGCGCCGTGCGGCCGTCGATCGTGATGTGATTGTCGTCGTAAAGGTAGACGATATTGCCCAGACCCAGATGCCCGGCGATCGACGCCGCCTCGCTCGCAACACCCTCCATCAAGTCGCCGTCACTCACGATCGCGAATATTCGATGATCGAACAGGGAATCGCCGTCCCGCTGAAAGTGCGCCGCCATGTGCTTTGCGGCTATCGCCATCCCGACCCCGTTGCCGAAACCTTGGCCTAGCGGGCCCGTTGTAGTTTCGACGCCGGGAGTAAGGTGGCATTCGGGATGGCCCGGCGTTTTGCTCCCGAGTTGGCGGAACCGTTTGATCTCGTCCAGCGGCAGGTCATAACCGGTGAGATAGAGCAAGCTGTACAACAACATCGAGCCGTGGCCGGCCGACAGCACGAAGCGGTCGCGGCCATGCCAATGCGGGTTCTTCGGGCTGTGACGCAGGAAACGGGTGAAGAGCAGATAGGCAGCGGGCGCCATCCCCATCGGCATCCCGGGATGGCCTGAGTTGGCCTTCTGCACGGCGTCGATCGCTAGCACTCGGATCGAGTTGATACAGAGTTGATCGAGGCTTATTGGAATTCCTTTAGTTTCGGGCGCGAGTGTCACCTTTTAGTCTCGTCCTTTTGAAAATAGGCCGCAGTAGAGAACTTGTTGTGAGCTGTCTGCGAACGCGCGAGCGCGATTTCTAGGAAGCTTCCTCTCGCCGACCCAGCGCCGCGAAAGCTACCACTCGGTTTCCGGTTCGTCTTTCGGATCGCCAGCCCTGCGCCGCATGAAATTTACAGCCTTCTTCGCAGTGCCCTTGTCGCCGAAACTGAGTGCCTCGCTGAAGCGCTCGGCGATTAACCGCATCAGTTGGCCTTCGTCCGCATCCAGCTCGCTGGCGAGGGCGGCCAACCGCTCCATCCCCATGCGGATGGCCGCGATTGCCGCCGGCATGTCACCTTTGCCACGGCTGGCCGCGGCTTCACCCAGCCTGCTCCTCACCTCGGCTATCGCTAGGCGCGCTTTGGGGCCAACCGTGACCTCAAGCTCGCGCAAGCTTTCGCCGAGCCGGACGAACGAATCGAAATCTGCGACGCTGGGCGGCACATTCAAATTGTCCCACTACGACGATGAGGCATCAAGTTTACCGTTGCTAGTAGCGAAAAGTGAATTCACATCTGCCAACATCCTTGCAAGCACGGCGTGCAGCGGTGTTTTCGCCTCCTGCTTCTGTTAAACTAAAAGCGATGAGGATAACGCGCTTGGAGGGAAACGGCTCCAGATGAGACGAAATGTTGACCGCCGTGTGGTGGTGACCGGTCTGGGCCTTGTCACCCCGCTCGGAACGGGGGTCGAAAAGAACTGGGAGGCGCTGATCGCTGGACGGTCAGGAATCGGCCCGATCACGCGCTTCGACGCATCGGATTTCAGTTCGCGTATCGCTGGCGAAGTGCGTGATTTCGACCCACTCGAATGGATCGAGAAGAAGGACATCAAGAAGATGGACCTCTTCATCCAGTATGCGCTGAGCGCGGCCGAGCAGGCGATGCAGCAGTCGGCTCTCAAGATCGATGAAAGCAACGCCGAGCGTGTCGGCGTTCTGGTTGGTGTCGGCATCGGCGGCCTGTGCACGATCGAAGAGAACCATCTCAGTTTCATGGAGAGCCGGTTAAAACGGGTTACGCCGTTTTTTATTCCAAAGCTGATCGCCAACCTCGCGCCCGGCCAAATCTCGATCCGCTACGGCGCCCGCGGCGAGAACGTCGCGACTACAAGTGCCTGCGCGTCGGGCAGCCACGCGGTAGGCGAGGCCTATCGCATGATCCGCCATGGTTACATGGACGCGGCGATCACCGGCGGCGCCGAGGCGGCGCTGACTTCGCTAGGCGTCGGCGGATTTGTAGCGATGCGCGCACTGTCGACTCGCAATGACAATCCCGAGGCGGCGAGTCGTCCCTTTGATCGCGAACGCGACGGTTTCGTAATTGCGGAAGGCGCGGCGGCCCTCATCCTCGAGGAACGCGACGCGGCGATCGCGCGCGGCGCGAAAATCTTTGCCGAGATCGTCGGCTACGCCTCCAACGCCGACGCCTATCACATCACCACACCGTCGCCGGAAGGGCAGGGCGCTGGGCGTTGCATGCAGCTTTGCCTGGCTGACGGCGATCTCGATCTCAACGAGGTCGATTACATCAATGCTCACGGCACTTCGACCCCGCCCGGCGATCTTGCCGAGACGCAGGCAATCAAGCGTGTGTTCGGCGAGCGGGCCGCCAAAATCGCGGTCAGTTCGACCAAGTCGATGACGGGACATACGCTTGGCGCGGCCGGCGCGATCGAATCGGTCTACACGATCCTTGCAATCGAGCGCGGCATGCTGCCGCCCACAATCAACCACGAATATCCGGACCCCGAGTGCGATTTGGACTACGTGCCTAACCGCGCGCGGCCGGCAAAGATCCGCCTGGCTCTGAATAACTCCTTCGGGTTCGGCGGCACTAATACCACGCTGGCCTTCCGGCCTGCAGTGTCGTAAGCAGCGGACGTAGAACATGGGCTCGAGAATCGTCGCTACCGGGCGCGCCACGCCGCGCTCCACAATCACCAATCTTGATCTCGAACGGCGCATGGATACTTCGGATGAATGGGTGCGGACCCGCACCGGTATCGTCCAGCGTCACGTCATCTGCAGCGGCGAATCGCTGGTGGAGATCGCCGCCCAGGCGAGCCGGACAGCGTTGGCCCGCGCCGGCATGAAGCCAGGCGATCTTGACGCTATAGTCGTGGGCACCGTTTCCTCCGACTACGGATTCCCGTCGTTTGCCTGCCAATTGCAGCATTCGCTTGGCATCGACTCGATTCCGGCCTTCGATGTTGCGGCGGCATGTTCCGGCTTTGTCTACGCACTCAGCGTTGCCGATGCTTCGATGCGCGCGGGTGAATGGGCCCGCGTTCTCGTGATCGGTGCCGACGCGCTCTCAACCATGGTCGATTGGAACGACCGTTCGACGGCGGTGCTTTTCGGTGACGGCGCGGGCGCCGCCGTGATGGTCAGCGACAAGGGTCCGCACGGCGTGCTGGGCAGTTTGCTGCGTTCCTCGGGCGAGTACTGGGAACTGCTCTCGGTGCGCAACCGCGGCGTGCAGACAACTATGGACGCGGAGGTACGCCGTCACGCCGAGGATGCGATCAAGATGAAAGGGCCCGAGCTTTTCAAAATCGCGGTCAAGAGCATGGAAGATGTGAGCCGCAAGGTCGCCGAGCGGGCGGGCGTGGCGCTTGACGAGATCAGCCTCATCGTGCCGCATCAGGCCAATCTGCGCATCATCAACGCAGTCGCGCAGCGGCTGGGGCTTGGGCCCGACAAGGTCTACACGAACGTCGATCGATACGGCAACACTTCGGCCGCTTCGGTGCCGATTGCTCTGGACGAGGCGCTCGAGGCCGGCCGCATCAGGGACAACGATCTCGTGATGCTTAATGCATGCGGAGGCGGATTGACCTGGGGCGCGAACTTGATGCGCTGGTAGGAGTTGCCTGCCGCTCGCGCTCTACATCCGTCGGGCCGCTGCGCAATTGTTATGCGTTACTTGAGATTGCTCGAGGACCATGAGAGCAAGCACGATTGCCGGCGGAAGGTTTGCGGTAAATGATGTCGAACTTGAAGTGTTTCATGAAGATTCGGGTCCGACGATGCTGCTCTTGCACGGCAGTGCCGGGCTCGACCATCGGGCAGAATTCCTGCGGCTTCTCGCCCGCCAATTCGAAGTAATAGCGCCATCTCATCCGGGTTTTGGACGGACCGCGCTGCCCGACCGCTTCGACAGCGTTGACGATCTCGCCTATCTTTACCTCGATCTCGCTGATGCGCTCGATCTACGCCAGGCGATTCTGGTGGGCTGTTCGCTCGGTGGATGGATCGCCGCGGAAATTGCCGTGCGTAGCAGTGCCCGTTTTGCGAAACTCGTATTGACGGCTCCGATCGGAATCAAGGTTGGTAACCGCGAGAGCCGCGACATCCCCGATATCTTTGCCACTTCGCCCGACGAGATAATCAGGCTCGCCTTTCATGACCCCGCCGAGGCCGCCATCGATTTTGCTTCCCTCACAGACGAGGAATTGCAAATTATTGTTCGCAATCGGGAGTCACTGGCGCTCTACACGTGGGAGCCCTACATGCATAATCCCAAGCTGCGGTATCATCTCGACCGCATCCGGATCCCGACGCTGATTTTGCGCGGCGTGAGTGACGGGCTGGTCAGCCAGGGCTACGTCGAGGCTTACGCAGCGCTCATTCCTGGCG
>DASPQS010000280.1:0-4224 GCA_035624865.1 Binataceae bacterium (SeqCode)
CCGACGGTGTCTCGACCCGCCGCACCAGTCTGATGGCGGCGATCGCGCATGGACGCCCGGTCGTTACCAACAGCGGAATCACGACCGAGCAACTCTGGGCCGAGACCGGGGCAGTAGCCCTCTCGCCCACTTGCGACCTCGACGCGATGCGCGCGCTCGTTGCGCAAATCGTCGCCGATCCGGCGGCGCGAGCCGGCTTGTCGGCGAAAGCCCGGGAACTCTACGCGCGCCGTTTCGCCCTGCGGCATACGATCGCGGCGTTGCGTGCTGCCGCTTGATCGGGGTTGCCCCTCGCATCTGACCGCGATGCGCATCGCGATCGTCAACTGGAGTACGCAAAAGGTCGGCGGTGCCGAGACTTATCTCGACGTGACCGTTCCCGCGCTGCACCGTCGTGGCCACGACCTCGCGATGTTTTGCGAGACGGACGCGCCGGCCAATCGCGCTCGCATCGCCTTGCCTCCTGGTGCTCCCGTCTTTTGCGCCGCCGCCAACGACTCCAAGTCCGCTCTCGCACAACTGGCCGAATGGAAACCTGAAGTGCTTTACGCTCATGGTGTCGCCAGCGTCGCCGCCGAGTGCCAAATCCTCGAGATTGCCCCGGCCGTGCTCTTCGCCCACGGATACCTTGGCACCTGTATCAGCGGTGAGAAGGCCTTCAAGTTCCCGGATCGTCGGCCGTGCTCGCGCCGCTTCGGATGGCGCTGCCTGATGCATTACTACCCGCGCCGATGCGGCGGCCTCAATCCTGCAACCATGTGGAAACTGTATCGGCTCGAGGCCCGCCGACTCAGTTTGCTGCGCCATTACCAGGCGATTATCACCGCTTCTCAATACATGCGTCAGGAACTCATCCGGCACGGTCTGCACCCGGGGATGATTCACGCCATCGAATCACCGATCGCCCTGGACGATGCCAGCGCGCACTGCCCGCCGGATCGGGAAGTCTCGCCCTCCGCCCCGCTCCCCGCGTCCGGCGCAACCGCCAACGCATGGCGTCTGCTGTTCGCCGGACGCATGACCGATCTCAAGGGGGGGTCTATCATGCTCGCGGCGCTCCCGCGAATCGCCGCCGCACTCGGCTGCCCACTCAAGGCGCTGTTCGTCGGCGACGGTCCCGCCCGCGCCGCCTGGGAGAACGAGGCGCGGCGCGTTAGATCGCGCAATCGGGCTCTCGACGTGGAATTTGCCGGTTGGCTGCACGGCGATGCGCTCGATGGCGCTATCGACAGTTGCCATCTGCTGCTGATGCCCAGTGTGTGGCCGGAGCCATTCGGCCGCAGCGGTCCCGAGGCGGGACTGCGCGGAGTCCCGGCCGTCGCCTTCGCGGTCGGCGGCATTCCCGAATGGCTGCTCGACGGCGTCAACGGCCACCTCGCCTCCGCCGACCCGCCCACTGCTGCCAGCCTGGCCGATGCGGTTGTCAAAGCCCTCGCGGACTCCGATCACTACCAGCGTTTGCGTAGCGGCGCCCGCGCGCGTGCGATGAGTTTCACTCTGAGCTCTCATCTCGCGAAGCTCACCGAGATCCTGGCGGCGGTCACGCTGGTGGGCGCGCGCGCCAGGGGTGCCGCATGATCCCATTGCGCTCGCATACGTTCGATCGCGGCAATCGGCGCATCCTCTTCGCATTAGCCAGCCTCGCGCTGCTGCTGCGCCTGTTGCCCCTTCTTCGTCCTGGCGACGCATGGACGGTTCTCGATGATTCTCAGGAGTACCTCGCGCTCGTCCGCGGAATGCATTCCGGATGCGGTTTCGCTCGCATGTTCGACGGCGTGTGCAGTTCGCCCGAGCTTCTACGCCTTCCGGGTTATCCGTCCTTCGTTGCGATGATGCCGAGTCTGCGCGCCGTCGTCGCGCTTCAGGCCCTGCTCGGTGCCGCAACCTGCCTGGTTACCGGCTGGTTCACGTATGCACGATGGGGACTTGTCGCCGGGGTAATCGCCGAGACCCTGCTCGCACTGGATATTCCGTCAATCGTAGCCAGCTCCACGATTATGAGCGATTGCCTGTTTGAGGCCACACTCGCCTTGGCCGTCGTGCTCCAGTTGTCCGCCATCGGCCGCGAGTCCATCGAGCGCGGGCGCATCGCGCTCGCCCTGCTTGCGGCGGTCTTGCTGGCGTTCGCGGTCTTGCTCAGGGCGGTCGCGATCCTCCTGCCGTTGTTCGCGGGCGCGCCGTTTCTGCTGATGCCGCGCCTCGCGGCCAGGCGGCGGCTCACCCTTTGCCTGATTGCGATCCTGATTCCCGCCGCCGTGATCTTTGCCTGGACCGCCAGGAATCACCTGCGCACAGGCAGATGGACCTTCACCACCGAAGGTCCTTACAATCTGTACTATTACAATGCTGCCGGAGTGCTCTGGTATCTGAACGGCGGCAGCCTTACCGCGCTTCAGGATCAATTGGCCCGCGCGATCGGAGCAAAGGGCCCCGATGAGTTCGTCTCGCCTGGTCAGGAGCGTGAAATGCTCGCCCGCGGCTCTCGCGTCCTCTTGCGCCATCCACTGGCGGCGTTTGCGATGCTCGTTCGATGCTTCCTCTGGCTGGCGATCGTTCCTGATCGTGCGAATCTCAATGCGCTGCTGGCGACAAACGCGAGGTCGAGCGTCTTTCTCATCGCCTCTCAAGGCCTCGCACTGCGGGTCAGGGAGACCTTGCGTTCGCCCTTGCTCAGCGCATTCGTCGCGCTCCAGCTGCCGCTGATCATCTCTACCTGGATTGGTGTTGTGCTGATGCTGGCGCAGCACTCTTCGCGGACGCGAGAGGAACTCGCGCTCATTTCGATTCCGCTGGGTCTCGCCGTCGCGATGATGCTTGCGGGCACCGGGCCGGGAGCGATCGCGCGCTTCCGTATGCCCGCGATGCCGTTCCTCGCCATGCTCGCCGGGGCCGGCTGGTCCCAGGCTGTGGCGCGCCGGGCTCGCTCCAGCGCCTTCGCAGCCATCGCCCCGAAGCTGGTGGTCCGGGCCACTGCGCACGCCTGAGTCTCTTTTGCAAACGACGTTGTCCTCGCAATCCGACAGTCTGGCTCCCTGGCCGTTGCCGCCGGCGGCTTCCGCGGCTCCATCCCTGAACTTGCGCAAGCAGCGCGTTCTGTTCTTCGTCGAGGGCTTTACGGATATCCGCTTCGTCGAGGGACTCAGCCGTATCTGCGACCTCACGATGGTTGTGCCTGAGCGCCAATATCTGTCCAGCGGCCTGCGCGACCGCGTTGCCGATTTGCTCCTGCCGCTCGCGGTTCTGCCGATTTCCGGACGGCGGCTCGCCTTCCAGTTGCGCTCGCTCGCGGCGCTGTGGCGATGCGCGGGCGATTTCGACCTCATTCTCGCCCAGGAGGCCTTGCGCGGCGCCCTCAACGCCAATCTCGTGGGCAAGCTCAAGCGCGTCCCCGTTGTGACTTACGTCGGCATCTCGCCGCTCGAGTATTTTCGCTGCCGCCGTGAGCGCGGGCAGCTCGGCCGGCTCCGCTTTGCGCTCGGCGAAGCCGTGATCCGCGCTCTGCTCCGGATCAATGGCCGCATGGCCACGCGATGCCTCGCGATGGGACCCTATCTGTGCGAGGTCGCCGCGCGTTACTGTCCGCGCACCGAGACCGCCCTCTACTATGGGGTGAATACGCACCTTTTCCGGCCTGGCGCCGCAGTGCAACGCGCCGCCCTGCGCCGGCTCCTTGGCCTTCCCGGCGACAAGTTCCTCGTCCTGCTCTCAAGCCGCATCAGTCACGAAAAGGATCCCGAGACGGTGCTTCGTGCGGTCTCGATTGCGCGCGATCAGGGACTCGACGCCGTCCTGCTCAACCTCGGCGGCGGATGGAGCGAATTTCTTACTCTCGCACACGCGCTGGGTTTGCCCGAACCCGATCGCTGGGTGATGGCGCGTCCGGCCGCCAATCCCATGACCGAGGTGTTCGATTATTTTCGCGCCGCCGACGCGGTCGCGATGGCTTCGCTGGCCGAAGGCGCTGCCTATTCGACTCTCGAGGCGCTCGCCTGCGGCATCCCGGTGGTCGCCACTGCCGTCGGCGGCATGGCCGTGCAGCTCCGCGGCTATGCGCGGCTCGTTCAACGCCGCGACAGTCCGGCGATGGCGCGCGAACTGCTGTGGGTCGCAGCAAACCCCACGAGCGCTCGCGCACAGGCACTCGAGGGTCGCGCCTACGTAGTTAGTGAATGGGACAGCGCCAGGGCTTTCGCCGATCTGGAACGTACGCTCGCGCAGGTCGCC
>DASPQS010000281.1:0-3662 GCA_035624865.1 Binataceae bacterium (SeqCode)
GCGATTCAGCGCAAGAGGTTGCGCGCGATGACCATCCGGTGCACCTCGGAGGGGCCTTCGCCGATGCGGCGGACACGCGCCTCGCGATACCAGCGCTCGAGCGGGAATTCCTTGCTCACGCCGTAACCGCCGTGAATCTGAACGGCGCGGTCGATCACGCGGCCGAGCACCTCGCTCGAATAGAGCTTGGCGATCGAAGCTTCCATCCGCGCGTCCTCCTTGCGATCGGATTTCCACGCGCCATCCCAGGTGAGCCAGCGCGCCGCGCGCAACTCGACTTCGGAGTCGGCAAGCATCCACTGGATCGCCTGACGGCGCGAGAGCAGTTCGCCGAAGGTCTTGCGCTGCTTCGAATAATCGATCGCCATCCGCAGCGCAACCACGCCTATTCCGATGTTGCAGGCCGAGTACGGGAAGCGCAGTCCCGTCAGCAGATCCATGCAAAGGCTGAGGCCGCCGCCTTCGGGTCCGAGGCGCTGGGCGACCGGAATCCGGCAATCCTCGAGGTGTACGATGTTGGGGAGCGCAGCCGTGCGAATCACCTGGAAGGGGCGTGCGGTGAAACCGGGCGTGCCCTTTTCGATGATGAAGGCGGTGACGCCGGCGCGCCCGGCGCCGGGGTCGGTGCGGGCGAAGACGACACCCCATTCGCCCTCGTGCGCGTGCGAGGTGAAGATCTTGCTGCCGTTGAGGACGTAATGGTCGCCGTCGCGCACCGCGCGGCATTGAATCGCGCCGGCCGGATCGGAGCCGCCTGAAGGTTCGGTGATGGCAAAAAAGGTGTAGGTCGCGTTCTTGAGCGTCGCCACCGCGTACTTCTGAATCTGTTCCTCGTTGCCCGCCCAAATCACGGGCGGCGGGTTGCGGCCGAAGACGCCGGCGCCGGGATTATAGAGGCCCATCCGATGCTGGCACATCTCCTCCATCAGGACGCACATCTCGAACATCCCGAGTCCGCCGCCGCCGTATTGTTTGGGCGAGCCCATGGACCACATCCCGGCGGCCTGCACCTTTTTGGCGATACGCCAGTAGTCGTCCTCGCGAATTTCGGCGGCGTCGGGATCGACGCGGCTTTCGGCGGAAATTACCTCGTCGCGGATAATGCGGCGTACCTGATCGCGCAGCGTGATTAGTTCCTGCGGCAGTTGGTAACCGTTGGCGCTCGTGTCTTCCATCATTGTTTCTCCCGATCGGTCGCGGCCGCTTCGCCGAAGCGCCGGCGCAGCGCGCTGAGCCAGATCCCGCTTATCCATTCGAGGTCCCAGCTCGCCCAGGTATCGCCCTTCGCCGGGGCTGACGCGCGGAGTTCGGCGAGCGCGGCGCCGATTCTTGCGATGGCGGTATCGGCACCGGCGCGCCGCTCGGCGCCGTTCTCTCCCAGGACCGCGACGTAGTCTGTAATTCCGCTTACAACTTCGCGGCCGTAATGCCAAATGTCGCGTTCGGGTATCGCAAATGCCCGATCTGCGGCAGCAACCAGATGATCCGCAGCGGCGACCGCGCGGGTGACGGAGTCGTGGGCGATTTTAAGGTCGCGCAGCCTCTGCGCAGGCGGCGGGAGCCGCGGGCGCATCACTTCGCCACCGCCGTTCAGGATGAGGGCGGAAGCATCGGCGATTGCGCGGTACGCATCGGCCATCGCGGACGCGCACGCCGGATGTAGCGCCGCCACGGTATCGGCCAGCAGGCGGTCGGGATCGAAAGCGAATGAACGCGTCCCGCGGGCGAACGCCTCGAGATTCACCGGGTATGCGAGCACGCTGTGCGCGCCGAAGGTGAGGCATGAGATGCTGTCGAGGCCCATCGCCTTGTAGGCGCGGAGGTCGCTCGAGATCACGGCCGGGGTGGCGCAGGCGAGGCCGCCGAAGAGGATCGCGTCGGCGTAGTACTCGAAAATATGGCCGCGGCCGTCGAACAACTCGAGGTAGCGTTTGAGCGACTCCAGGTAGCGTGGATTTACCTCGCAGGCAGCGTCGTCAATCGCATGACTGTAGCATCGCTCGCGCGGCGCCCATTCGAAGGATACGCTGGGGTGCGGCCGCAAGCCCGGGTCGGGCTCGAGCGTATCGTGGTAGGCGAGATAGGTTACGGGCGGTCCGTCAGGAAGGCGCTCCGCGATGGTATCGGCGATCGCATTGACGGCGCGCATGTACTGGAGCTGTGGCGACATCGCGGCGCACTCGCCGCATCGGCACCACGCGCCCTTCTTCACGTCTGCGCCCCAGATATGCAGCAGAGCGCATTCGGGGTCGTCGCGCACATAGCGCAGGGCACCATCGCTGACGATCGCCAGCGCCTCGGGATTCGACACGCACAAATTTCCCCGTGGGATGCGCAGCCCCTCGTGACCAATCGGGAACAATTCGGGCTGCCTATCGAACCGCTCTCGGGGCAACAACGACTGAAGCACATGGCCACCGTACTCGGAGGCAATCCCGCGCTCACGATAGAGCGGCACCAACTGGTCAATCTTGAGACGGCTATCGACGGTATGGCGGATGTACGAAAAGGCGTTCAGCCCGCGCGCGCCCATCCAGGGGATGAACGCATGATCGTGCTCGAGATGGCGCGCGAGACGCTCGGGCGTCTCGTAATGCCAGGTCATGATGTCGGAGACGAAAGCGCGGCGGCCGAAGGCGGGCGCGACCGCGCCGGCCTCGACGTTGTCGAGGCCGGCGCGGTCGCAATGCGCAAGCCGCGGCGTCCCGCCCACCGGGAAGCGCGCGCCGAGGCGCTCGAGGAGGTCGTAGGCGGCGTGGAGCACGGCGCGCTCCGTGCCGCCAGCGAGCACCAGCGCGCCGTGCCACGAGGCGGAATCAGGGGTGCCGGCCGGGACGGCTTCGCGCCAGAGCGCGAAGCCGTCCCGGCCGGGGGCGGGGAGGTGCGGGGGGTCCACGCCTGGCGCCTGCGCCGCGCTCAAGCGCGGCGCAGGCGCCAGGCGCAGGCGGCGGGGCGGGAGAGTCGGGTCGCCCGCGACGCACACCGTCTCCTCCAGCATGATCGCGAGCGAATCCGCGAGCTCACGCGCAGCAAAGATGAGCGGTTCGCCCGCAACCGTTGGGTGAAATACGGTTAGCTCCGAGGTCCCGCTTTTGTTGGTGCTTTTTGCCGATCGCGCCACGCTCGCCCCACCCCGTCCACGTTTTGCCGGACCAATCGAGATGATAACATCTTTCGGCGGCGCTTCGTTGTCAGTTAGGTAGTTTTGACCGAGCGTCGCCAGGCGGTCATGCTATTTCGTCGCCGCACACAACAGGAAAACCATGCCGAGTCCGCAGGAGATTCTCGCCGAGCTTAGAAAAGTCAGATATCCCGGTTTCACACGAGACATCGTGTCGTTCGGGATGATCAAGGATATAGAAGTCGCGAGCGGCGGCGTGACCGTGATTCTGAGCACGGCGTCGGCCAAGCCGGAGGCGATCGCCCAGGTTTCGGACGAGGTGCAGCGAACGGTGGCGGCGATGGCAGGGGTTCCCGCCGTCAAGGTCGAGATTGAACAGGCACCGCCGCCGCGGATGAACGCGGCAACGTTGCAAAAGCGCGCGATCCCCGGCGTCAGGCATGTCGTCGCAGTGGCGAGCGGCAAGGGCGGCGTGGGCAAATCCACAGTCGCGGTGAATCTCGCGCTTGCGCTCGCGGCCATTGGATGGCGCGTCGGGCTG
>DASPQS010000282.1:0-5031 GCA_035624865.1 Binataceae bacterium (SeqCode)
TTTCGGCCAACGATCGCGGCCGGATTGCCGAAGTCCTGGACAATTGGCCGTATCAGGCAAAGCTTATCGTCGTCACCGATGGCGAGCGCATCCTGGGCCTAGGCGATCTTGGCGCCAACGGCATGGGCATTCCGGTCGGCAAGCTTTCTCTTTACTCCGCGTGCGCCGGCGTGCATCCCGAGCTTTGCCTGCCGGTGATGCTGGACGTGGGTACCAACAACGAGGAGCTGCTGAACGACCCCTACTATCTCGGCCTGCGGCAGAAGCGCTTGAGCGGCGCGGCCTATGACGATTTCGTTGATGAATTCATGACCGCCGCTTGCGCGCGTTTCCCGGCCGCCCTGATCCAGTTCGAGGATTTCGCCAATCACGCCGCGTTCCGCCTGCTGCACAAATATCGCCATGACGCCTGCGTCTTCAACGACGACATCCAGGGAACGGCGGCGGTGGCGCTCGCCGGGCTGTTCTCCGCGCTGCGCGTGAACGGCGGGAAGCTGACCGACCAGACCCTGCTGTTCCTCGGCGCCGGCGAAGCCGCAACCGGCATCGCCGATCTCGTGGTCTCCGCCATGATGGCCGAGGGCGCCTCCGAGGCCGAGGCGGTGCGGCGCAACTGGCTCGTCGACTCGCGCGGCCTGGTGGTCAAGGGCCGGGCGGGCCTCGGCGGCCACAAACTTCGCTACGCCCATGATGAGGCGCCGATCGGCGATTTCATGACCGCGCTCAGAACGCTCAAGCCGACCGCGATCATCGGCGTGGCGGCGGCTGCGGGCGCCTTCACGCCCGAAGTGCTGCGGACCATGGCCGAGATCAACGCGCGGCCGATCGTGTTCGCGCTCTCCAATCCCACCTCGAAGGCGGAGTGCTCGGCCGAGGACGCCTATCGTCACACCGACGGCCGCGCGCTGTTCGCATGCGGCAGCCCCTATGATCCGGTGAAATTCGGCGGCAAGACGTTCGTCCCGCGCCAGGGCAACAATTCCTACATCTTCCCCGGCGTCGGCCTCGGCGTGATTGCAAGCGCAACGCGGCGCGTGACCGACGAGATGTTCATGGCGGCGGCCCGCGCGCTTGCCGATTGCGTCAATGACGCCGATCTGGCGCAGGGGAGCCTCTACCCGGCGCTGTCCCGCATCCGTGAGGTGTCGGCCCGTATTGCTGCGGCGGTTGCCGCCATCGCTTACCAGCGCGGCTTTGCGGACGGCCCGGCGCCCAACGATCTCATCGGGCATGTCCAGTCGCAAATGTACGACCCGTACTACTGAAAGCGTTCAGCGCCCGGCCACGCTTGTCGCGGCCGGCCGATCGGGATTGTGGCGCCGCGCGACGTTTCGCGCGACCTTCAGGAAATTGAACAGATGCGGCATGCGATTGTCGCGTCGATAGTTCAGCGAAAGCGAGGTGCCGGGGTTGTTTCCCTCGTACCGACGATAGACCACGCCGGCCCGTTCGCACAGCGACACCGATTCCGGAACGAGCGAGATGCCAACGCCAACCGATACCAGGCTGATCGCGGTCTGATAGTCCTGGGCCATGACCTGCGACTTGGGAATGAAGCCGGAGCCCTGGCATACCTTGATGATGTGGTCGGCGAAGCTGGGTCTCGGGTGGCGCGGATAGAGGACGAAAGTCTCCGCCTTCAGCGATTTGAGCTGGATCGATGCGTTGTGAAGGGAAGGCGACGTATCCGGGAGCGCGAGGATCAGACTTTCATGATGAAACGGGTCGGACTTGATCTCCTCATCGTCCAGACTCGGTCGTGCCACGGCGATGTCGATCTCCCGCTGGATCAGGGCGCGCTTGAGCTCCGCATTGTTCGACGCCGACAACGCGAGCTCGACCTCGGGGTATACGGTCCGGAATTCGCGGATCACCTGCGGGAGAATGCCGTAGGTCGCCGAGCCCACGAACGCGACGCGGAGCCGCCCGGAAACCCCTTCGCCGATCCGCTTGATTTCCCGTTCAGTCCGGCCAAGTCGTTCGATCACGTCGCGGGCGCGGTCGAGCAGCACCTCGCCGGCCTGCGTCAGGCGTATCTGACTGCGACTTCGATCGATCAGCAGCACGCCGAGGTCCGCCTCCAATTGGGCAATCTGGCGGCTGAGCGGAGGCTGGGCAATTCCGAGCCGCGATGCAGCTCTTCCGAAGTGCATCTCTTCCGCCACGGCTACGAAATAGATCAGTCGCCGGATGTCCATCGCGTCTTCGCGTTCGGGGCCCATCCAAGCTTAGCCGGGCATGCGTGAGAGCGCATCCACGAAATGCGGCCGGAAGGCCTCTGGATGCTCGCTCATCGGAAAGTGGCCGAGTTCGGTCATGACGGCGATCGTCGCGCCCGGTATCGCGCGTGCGGTGCGCAACGCGTCCTGCGGCGTGCAGGTCAGATCATATTCCCCGCACATGACATGAACGGGAGTTTTCCGGGTATCGATCCGCGACAGGCGGCCGATGAGACTGTCGTCACGCGTATAGAAGGAGAGATCGCCGCGAAACACACCGGGGCCCGACTGCATGAACATCCAGAGCGTATTCCAGCGCTCGGTGTCCGGCGCCTGGGGAGCGATGTTCGCGGACACCAGGGCGGCGCCCATCGCCCCACCATGCGCGTCGGGGCGGTCGAACCAGTCGATGTCGTACCAGGCGGGCTGGAAATCCGATGCTTCGATCGCGATGAAGCCGCAGAACCGTTCGGCCTCGAGCGCCGCGAGCTGCAGCGCAATCCGCCCGCCCATGGAGCATCCCACAAGAAGAGGCTTCTCGAGGGCGAGTGCATCGCAAAAAGCCAGCACCGTCTGAAGATAGGCCTCGGTGGTCAGCAGGTATTCGACGGTTTCGAAGCCTTGCGGCGGAAATGACTTTCCGTGCCAGGGCATGTCGAACGCGATGAAGCGGCGGCTCGCGGTGAACTCGCGGTCGTTGAGGATGAAGCGCCACTGCCGGGTATCTGCGCCGGCGGTGTGGAGCAGGACCACCGGGCGGCCGGCGCCCGCCTCCTCGAAGTAGATGCGGTGCGTCAAATCACCGACCTTTAGTGTGAGATAGCGTCCCAGGATCGGCTCGACGGCGGCGTTCACGGCACCTCTCCCACGCGCCCGAAGGCCATGAACTCCTTGAAAAAACGGAGATTCTTCACGAGCACCAGGATGTCGCCGTCGATCCGGGCGTGCCCGTATTTCACCAGGCCGAAGATGTCATGATAGCCGGGCCTCGGCACCTCTTCCCAGAATTTCCGAAGCGCATCGTGCTTGACCCGCAATCCGAACCGCCACGGCGTCTTCAGGCTCGGGCCTTCGGCGATCGATACCAGCCGCCCCTTTTCGAAGGCGAGGTAGAACTCGGCCCCCTCCACGTCGATCAGCACAGTCTCGCTGAACAAGGCGCCGATGCGGCCGAGGTGAGCGCTGGCGGAAAGGGCCGTGGCCATCCGGTCAAGTTTGCTGCGAAGCAGCTGACGGTCGACGCCCATCGAAACTAGTGCTCCGATTCCGAAGTTCGCAAGTCCGCTGGGCAACCTCTGATGCGAACTTCGGAATCAAAGGAGCACTAGCAAATTATGATTCTAGTGCGGTTTTGAATTTGAAGTTCCTATGACCAGTCTAGCCACGAAGATGATAGGAACTTCAAATTCACCGCACTAGCCCTGGCGCGCGAAGGCGCGCCTTGTCTTCATCGAGCTCGACCCCGAGGCCGGATCCGCCCGGGACTTCGACCTCGAATTCCTCAAAGCGAAGCGGCTGGTTGACCAGGTCGTTGACCAGATTGCGCGGTCGGCCGCCGGCGCGGGCACTATGAACCTGTACGGGGCCTTTGAAAGGTATGATGCGATACCTGTCTTGATATCCCCGGCCAGCCACTCGCCGTAAGTGAAGTTACCTCGCGGCAAAGCTTCTGGCGCAGCGCGCCGGCCTGCATGCCATCAAGGCGGGCACGCGCTAGGGGCTATCCCGAGACACCGCGGCTTTCCGCAGTGTCTCCGACGGCAACTCACCGTATTCCGCGCGATATTCGCGCGAAAACTGGCCGGGGTTCTGAAATCCGCACAACAGGGCGACAGCCGTAACGGTCGTTCCCCGCTTTGGATTGGCGAGCTCCCGATGCGCATGCCGGAGCCTCAGCTGTTTGACGTGCTTGGCCAGCGGCATCATCCCGTGCGACGCGAAATACCTCTGCACGGCACGCGGGCCAAGACCATGGGAATGCGCCAGCTGTGAGAGGTTGATCGGCTTGTTCCAGCTCTTGTCGATCGCTTCCAGGATCGCCTGAATGGCCTTCGGTGCCCGCCGAACCGCCTGCAGGTCTTTCTCGTCGGTAATCTCAATCGTCGCGCCGACCAGATGAGTTGTCAGGCCATTCGCATCGACAAGGCATTTAGCCACGCCGCGCATCCAGCAGATCGCACCGTCCTTTGTCACGACCCGATATTCGTGCACATAGCCGGTGCCGGTCTGGATGGCCCGTTTCACCGTTTTCCTGAACGCATTCCTGTCGTCGGGATGAACGTGTTCGAGCAGGCTCTCGAACGAGAGCGTCGGGGCCATTTCGATGCCATCGATGCTCGTTTGCGAGGAAGCAAGCAGCTCATCGTGCGTTGTGTCGCAATACCACGTCACCATCTTGGCGGCCTTTTCGGCAGTCGCCAACTTCTGCTCCGTGATCCGCGCTAGTCCAACCTCCTGAAGAACTGCGGCGATCCAGCGCGGTTGCCTGTCCCTTCCGAGGGGCGCGCTGATCGAAATGGCCACGAGAACGGTTGCACCGTCTCGCCGCAGAAAACGCGCTTCGATTCGTTCGCGGTCGATTGTCCCGGACAGCACTCTTTCACAACAGTGCAAAATCGACCCTTCGTTCTCGAATCCGAGGGCCGCCCACGATTTCCCGACCACGTCTTTCGCCGGACTGCCCATCAGCTCCGCGCAGCGCTTGTTGGCGAACTGAATAACCCCGGACCGGGGATCCATCAGCAGAATGCCGACGTCGAGATCGTCGAGAAATTCCTCCGTCAACGGGATAGTCGATAGACCTTTGGCCACC
>DASPQS010000283.1:0-11809 GCA_035624865.1 Binataceae bacterium (SeqCode)
TCGAAACGGCGATCGCGGGCCCGACCGCGGGAAGCTTGACCTTGACGATTCGCGCGCCCAGGCGCTCGAGCACGCGAGCAGCGTCAATCACGGCGGCACCGACCTCCGGCGCTGCGCCCTTGGCGAAGTAGCTTTCGTCCACGCCGATTCTGAGCCCGCTCACGCCCGCATCGGCAGCGCCGGCGTAATCGTCGACTTTGGCGGCCAGCGAAGTCTCGTCCCGCGCATCCTGGCCGGCGATCGCCGCCAGCATGATCGCCGCGTCGCGGACGGTTCTGGTCATGGGCCCGATATGGTCGAACGATTCGCCCAGCGGGAACACCCCATGACGGCTGACCCGCCCCCACGTCGGCTTCAGACCGACGATCCCGCAGGCGGCGGACGGCAGCCGAATCGACCCGCCGGTGTCGGTCCCGAGCGACCCGAAGCATAGCCCGGCTGCGGTCGCCACCCCCGAACCGCTCGACGACGCCCCCGGCCATAGCGCGTCACCCCAGGGATTCAGCGGCACCGGCAGCTCCGGATGGTACCAAACGGTAGCGAATTCCGTCAGATTGAGCTTGCCCACGATCACCGCGCCCGCTGCTTCCAGCCGCTCGACCACCGTCGCGCTGGAATCCGGGCGCCAGTCGCGCAGCACGCGGCTGGCGCACGTCGTCAGCACGCCCCTGGTCTGGCACAGGTCCTTCACCGCGACCGGCACGCCGTGCAGCGCTCCGCGCCGGCGCCCGGCGCGAATCTCCTCGTCGGCGGCAGCCGCCGCGCGCATCGCGGATTCCTCCATCACGGTGAGGTAGGCGTTCAGACGCGCCTTGGCGCGAATCCGGTCCAAAGTCGTGCGCGTTACTTCGCTCGATGAAATCTTGCCGGCGCGAATTTGCTCGGCCAGCTCATGCAACGGCAGATAGCACAGTGCTTCGGAGTCCATGGCAGCGCCCGTCCGGGAATGTGATTCGAGACCCACTACCACATATCCCGGCAGCGGCGTGAGCGCCCGAGCCACCACACGCGACGCGACCTGCCAATTTTGCCGGAGGAAGCGACCCGCGAGCTTCGTTTGCATAGGCGAGACACCGGTTGGAGAATTTGGGGTGGCCACTCGCCATTTGCGCGCGATACCGCCCTTGCTATTCTTACCTCGCGCACAGGTTATTCAGGCGAAAATCCGGCGCAACCCGGCTGGTCGCACGTATGCCACCAACTTAGACCAACATAGACTTGCTGCTAAGGGTGAAATCCTTCACTCGTGAACTTCGTCGATAAACTGGTTGAGGCCCAACGCTCCAAGCGCAGCATCGCCGTCCTCGGCGTCGACCCCCAACTCGATTCGAAAGCGGGGCCGGGCGTACCCGAGGGTTACGGGCTTGCCCGCTTTTGCACCGAGATAGTCGAAGCCTGCGCGCCGTTCGTCGTTGCCATCAAACCGCAACTCGCGTTCTTCGAGGCCCGCGGACTCGACGGGATGCGCGCGTTGACCGAGGTGTTGAAGCTCGCGCGTTCCCTCGGCCTCGTAACTATCGCAGACGCCAAGCGCGGCGACATCGGCTCGACCTCTGCCGCATACGCCGAGGCCTTTCTAAGCGATGGCGACTTCGGATGCGACGCCGTTACCGTCAACCCCTATCTGGGCAGCGACGCGATCGCTCCGTTCGTCGCGAAAGTGCGCACCGGCCGCGGTCTCTTCGTCCTCGTCAAAACCTCGAATCCATCCTCCGGCGAGTTTCAGGACCGCGCCGCTCCCGACCATCCGCTCTGGGAATCCGTGGCCGAGCGCGTCCACGGATGGGGCAGCGACTTTATCGGCACGCACAACTTGAGTCCGGTCGGCGCAGTGGTCGGCGCGACTTATCCCGAGCATGCGCGCCGCGCCCGCGAAATCATGCCCCACGCGATCATCCTTGTTCCTGGGTACGGCGCTCAGGGAGCAACCGCCGCAGACGCGGTCGCCGCGTCGCGGCCCGACGGGCTCGGGGCGCTCGTCAACGCAAGCCGCAGCCTGATGTATGCTTTTCAGAAGAAGCCGGGAATGTCTCCAGGTGCGGCAGCCGCTGAGGCCGCCGCCGCGATGCGCGTGGAGCTCAACGCCGCGCTCGCTGCGCGCTGATTCTCTACGACCGCATCAGCTCGGCCTCGTCGGCCGCCAGCGTCGCATAAACCTCGCGATCGATCTCGCGATAGCGGGCCAAGATCTCATCCGCCTTTTCCCCGCAACCTTCTTCGCGAGCGATCTCGCGCATCTTGTGCTCGATCCACGACAGATGCCAGTTCTCGTCCTCGGTCACTGATTTCAGGACTTCGCGCGTGGCTTCGTCAACATTGGGCAGCGCCGCGTGCGCCATATAACGGCTGTGGGCCCGCTCCTCGACTACGACGGTCAGCCCCAGAATCTCGACGATTCCCTTTGGCACTCCGGTCCGCAATCCGATCCTGCGCTGATAGCCGTCCGGCACCATGACTGGAGCACCCCCAAGATCGGCAATGCGGCGCGTCCACAGCCATGCGTGGCGCGTTTCGTCGGCCAAATGCTTGGACATCTTGAGCTGCGAATCGGCGTCCTTGAGATGGCCCAGGAGATTGAAGAGCAGGCGGGCGCCGCGTAATTCTGCGTCCCGATAGAAGCTGAAGATCAGAATCTGCTTATCATTGGCGGACATTCCGCTCGTATCCATCAACTTAGTTTTCCCCCGCCCAACATGCTTTCGTGGATCTCATCCTTCATCCTTTGGGTAAACGCTTCAAAGGCCGGAATAGCGCAGTTCAACCTTAACTATTTGATCCAAACCGACGGGTCAAGAATGCGTCCGGCGACATTGCGAGCGTCGTCCGCTTGCGTCGCACGCAGCTTGTTGTAGAAATAGCCGCATCCACCAGGCGTCGTCCCGCCGGAACAAGGCTGCCACTCAGCGCTTCCGGACTTATAGCGGGGTCCTCAAATGGTTCCCTCGATCGATGCATATTGGCTTGGCCTAAGGCGCGTACACGGAGTCGGTCCACGGATAGCCCGGCTTCTGCTCGAGCGCTTCGGCTCAGCTGAGAAAATCTTCGCGGCCAGCGAAGCGGAACTCTCACAGACCGGCATCCCGCGTCCGACCGCGCGCAATATCCGTGAATTCCGGGACTTCGCGCCGCTCGAACGCGAGCTGTGCGAACTGCCTCGCGTGGGCGCGCGCCTCGTCAGATGGACTGACCCGGAGTATCCGGCAAATTTGCGTCACATCGCCGATCCGCCGCCTTACCTTTTCCTTCGCGGCAGCATCAGCGCCAACGAAACAAAATATGTTGCAGTGGTCGGTGCGCGCGCCGCCAGCGAAGCCGGTCGGCGGATGGCGCAGCGGCTGGCGATCGAGCTTGCGGCCAAGGGTTTCACTATAGTGAGCGGACTCGCGCGCGGAATCGACTCCGAAGCCCATCAAGGGGCCCTCGACGGCAACGGCCGAACCATCGCGGTGATGGGCTGCGGGGTCGACATCATCTATCCGCCCGAAAATCGCCAGCTCGCCGAGGCGATGGTTGAGCAGGGTGGCGCTCTCATCTCCGAACTTCCACTCGGTACACCGCCGATCGCCGAGAACTTTCCCCCGCGCAACCGTCTGATCTCCGGCCTCTGCCTGGGGGTAGTGGTCGTCGAAGCAGCGGAGAAAAGTGGGTCACTGATCACCGCCCGGATGGCGCTCGAGCAGGACCGTCAGGTCTTTGCCGTCCCCGGCAGCCCCTTGACCGGCAAGACGCGCGGCAGCAATCGTCTATTGAGGGAGGGGGCGCGGCTCGTCGAATGCGTCGAAGATGTCATCGAGGAACTAATTCCTCAACTCGGCGCAGCAACCATAAAGGCGCCGGCGGGAAAAGCTCCGGCGGTCGCAGATAGGGGGCCGGGCGCAAAACGGGTAGGTGTGTTTGATGAAAAGGCAGTCGAATCCGAGCCAAATGATATTAAGACAATTTTATACTGTCTCAAAGATGCAAATAAACTGCACATCGACTCAATCATCGAAGAATCGCGACTCAGCACCCAAACAGTGCTTAAATTGCTGCTGGAGCTTGAGCTGAGAGGCCTCGTGGCGCAGCATCCTGGCAAGCTTTTCTCGCTGGGATAGCCGACCGCACAACATCAAGGGCTTTCGTCTCGAGTTGAGGAAGGGGTCAGGGGTGGCAAAGAATCTCATAATCGTAGAATCACCGGCCAAGGCCAAAACCATCAAGCGGTACCTCGGTGCCGATTTTCAGGTCACGCCTTCGGTCGGCCACGTGGTGGATCTGCCGAAAAGCAAGCTTGGCGTCGATGTCAAGCGGGGTTTTGAGCCCGAGTATCACGTAATCCCGGCCAAGGTGAAGGTCATCGAGGGAATAAAGGCTGCCGCGAAAAATAAGAAGAACATCTACCTGGCCACCGACCCTGACCGCGAGGGCGAGGCCATTGCGTGGCATATCGCGAGCAGGCTGGGCAAGGTTGATGGGGATATCCATCGCGTGCTGCTTCACGAGATAACCGAGAAGGCGATCAAGCAGGCGATCGCCAACCCGTCCGACATCAACAAGCATCTGTTCGAGGCGCAGCAGGCGCGCCGCGTGCTCGATCGTTTGGTCGGGTACCAGGTAAGCCCGCTTCTATGGGACAAGGTCAAGCGCGGACTCAGCGCCGGACGGGTGCAGTCTGTCGCCTTGCGCATAATTGTCGAACGCGAGAAGCAGCGCGAGGCGTTCCGGCCGGAGGAGTACTGGACGCTCGACGCGAGCCTGGCAGCGAAGAATCCACCGCCCTTTACGGCGCGCCTGTACAGCTTCAAAGACCAGCGCATCGACAACAAGGCCAACAAGCTGCTGAAGCCGCTCGCTGACGAAATCGTCGCACACTGCGAGCGCCAGCGCTTCCGCGTCAGCAAAATCGAGCGCAAGGAGGTCCGCCGCAGTCCCACTCCGCCGTTTATCACGTCGCGGATGCAGCAGGAGGCCGCGCGCAAGCTCTACTTCTCGCCCTCGCGCACGATGAAGATCGCACAGCGCCTGTATGAGGGTGTGGAGCTGGGTGATCAGGGCGCCGTCGGCCTCATCACTTATATGCGGACCGATTCGCCGCGTGTTTCCGACGAAGCACTTGCCTCGGTCCGCGGCTATATCGAAGGCCGCTACGGCAGGGACTATCTACCCGAGCGTCCCAACTTCTACCGTTCGGGCAAGTCAGCGCAGGAAGCGCATGAGGCGATTCGTCCGACCGCGGTCGAGCGCGACCCGGAGTCGATGGCGCGCTACCTGAGCAAGGATGAACTGGCGCTCTATACGCTGATCTTCAATCGCTTTGTCTCGAGCCAGATGAATCCTGCCGTATATGATCGCACGACCGTCGATATCGAGGCTGGCGAAGCGATTTTCCGCGCCAGCGGGCAGGTTATGAAGTTCGACGGCTTTATGCGTGTGTACATGGAAGGCCAAGACGAAGCTCCTGCCGACGACGACGCGGCCGCGACCCTGCCGGCGATGACTGAGGGTGAGCTGCTCACACTGATCAAGCCGCTAGTGGCAGAAAAGACCGATACGAAGGCCGGGGATGCATCCAAGGCCCCGCCGGAATCCGTCCTGAAGGCGACGGCGGAAGCCGCCATCCGCGGCTTTATCCTGGAGCAGCATTTTACCCAGCCGCCGCCGCGCTTCACCCAGGCGACCTTGATTAAGGAACTCGAAGAGAAGGGGATCGGGCGTCCCTCGACCTACGCCGCTATCATGGCAAGCATCCTCAACCGGGAATACGTCGAGGAGGACGAAAGCAAGCGGATGCGCCCGACATCGCTCGGCCGCGTCGTCTGCGACATGCTGGTGGCGGCTTTCCCCGATATCCTCGAGGTCGGCTTCACCGCCTCGCTCGAGGAAGAACTCGACGAGGTTGAAGAGGGCCGCGAAAACTGGGTTAAGACCCTCAAGCGTTTCTACGGACCGTTCGAGAAGCGGCTCGGCGAAGCCAAAAAGAAAATGCCCGCGATCAAGCGCAAGGGGCTTCCGACCGAACTCAAATGCGAGCTTGACGGCGGCACGATGGTAATCAAGTGGGGCCGCAACGGCGAGTTCCTTGCCTGTTCCAACTATCCGAAGTGCACCAATACCAAGGAGTTCACGCGCGACGAGCAGGGCAACGTTATCGCGCGCGAGCCGACCGCGCCTGCCGCAACCGACGAGGTCTGCGATAAATGCGGCAAGCCGATGATGCGCCGGCGGTCGCGCTTCGGCGAGTTCCTGGGATGCTCGGGTTATCCGGAGTGTGACGGGATCAAGCGGCTCAAGGCCGAACCGGTCAAGACCGGAGTGAATTGTCCCGACTGCAAGGAAGGAGAGATCCTGGAACGGCGGAGCCGGCGCGGAAAGTTGTTCTTCGGATGCGGCCGCTATCCGAAGTGCAAGTTCGCGAGCTGGGACCGTGTAGTGCCCAGTCCGTGCCCGCAATGTGGTTCCGCATACCTGGTCGAGAAGGTAACCAAGCGCGAAGGTGCGCGCTGGCTGTGCCCGAAGAAGGAAGAGTGCGGCTACCAGACCGCCGCCGAGGTGCGCCCGGAAGTATCCGCGGCCGAGGCTTCACAGGCCGGAGCTTGAATTTCAGCCCGGTCCCCCGCGCAGATGCGCCTGGACTTCGGCGAGGCGGCGGGCAAGAAAGCGCCGCTCGGGTTCGGCGGTGACCAATCGCAGCGCCGCGCGATAGTCTTTGGCGGCTTCGTACCATCGTTCGAGCCGCCGCAGCAAATCGCCCCGCGCAGCGAATAGCAGGTAATACTCGGCCAATTCGCCGCGCGCCGCGATCGCTTCGATCAGCTGGAGGCCGTGTTCCACGCCCTCGGCCATCGCGACGGCGACCGCGCGATTCAGCTCGACCACCGGCGACGGCCGCAGCCTCATCAGATAGCCGTAAAGCGCGGCAATCTGACGCCAGTCAGTGTCGGCGGGGCGGGATGCGCGTGAATGCACGGCGGCGATCGCCGCCTGGAGCGCGTAGGGGCCGGCCGGCGCGTCCCGCAGCGCGCAATCCACCAGCTCGAGGCCTTCCTGGATTTGCGCGCGGTTCCATTTGGTGCGGTCCTGGTCCTCGAGCAGCACGAGTTCACCGGAGGCGCTGATGCGCGCGTCACGGCGCGCGTCGTGCAGCAGCGTCAGCGCCAGCAGGCCGCGCCCCTCGGAACTCGAGGGAATCAGTTCGCATAGAATGCGCGCGAGCCGGACCGCTTCGACGCACAAATCCGCGCGCACCAGCGAATCGCCGTGGGTCGCGGCGTAACCCTCGTTAAAGACCAGGTAGACTACCGCCAGCACGGCCTCTAGCCGCTCGGGCAGGATATCGTCCGAAGGAACCTCATAGGGGATTCGTGCCGCGATGATTTTGCGCCTGGCGCGCACCAGCCGCTGCGCCATCGTCGCGACCGGCACCAGAAACGCGCGGGCTATCTCTTCGGTCGTCAGGCCACACAAGGTCCGCAGTGAGAGAGCGATCTGCGCCTCGACCGCGAGTGCGGGATGACAGCAGGTAAAGATCAGGCGCAGGCGCTCGTCGGGCACGCTGCTGTCGCTATCCATCGCGTCGCCCGCACCGTTGTTGAGCAGGGTTTCACGGAGCAGTTCTTCGCGTTTGTGGTCAAAGCGGCTCTCCCGGCGGATGCGGTCGATGGCCTTGTGCCGCGCGGTGCCGACGATCCACGCACGCGGATTGCGCGGGGTTCCTTCGCGCGGCCAATGTTCGACCGCCGTAGCAAAAGCGTCCTGCGCCGCCTCCTCGGCAAGTTCAAAATCACCGAGGAGGCGGATCAGGATTGCGATGATCCGTCCGAATTCCTCGCGGTAAAGCCGCTCCAATTCGAGAGGAGCCATAGAAACCGCCCGGCGCGAGCGTATCGCACCGGGCGGCAAGCAGGCTACCGCCTACATGTTCATCTTTCTAATCGGCCGCACCTCGACTGAGCCGGTACGAGCGGCCGGAATCCGTGCCGCGATGGCGACGGCCTCGTCAAGGTCCTTCGCTTCGACGAGGTAGTAGCCGCCGAGCTGCTCTTTGGTCTCGGCAAAGGGACCATCGGTCGTGACGGTCTTACCGTTGCGCACGTGCACGGTGGTGGCCGTGCTGGTGGGCTCGAGCGGGTCGCCGGCCTTGAACTTGCCCGCCTTCACGATGTCCTGCGTAAACGTCATGTACTCGTTCATGAGCTGGCCCTGCTCGGCGGGACTGAGCTTTCGCGCCTCGTTCTCGTAAATCAAAAGCATATATTGCATCGCGGCATCCTCCGGGTTGGCGATTGGTTTGACGCTTCATAGTCGACTGGGGCGGGACCGGATCGACAGGCAGAGCGAAAAAATTTTTGTGACGACGGATTCGATTAAATGGCCGCCGCCAGAAATTTGTCCGCCCGCAAAGCTAGCGGATACACAACCCCATTGGATCGATTTGCGCACCGAGACTCAGGATGGCAATCGGTTGGGCCGCGCCCTTCGAATTTGGAGCGAAGAACAAGACCCGGCCCGGTGCCGCGACCGCGATCCGGCCGGTCCCGTCCGTGGCGACCCCTCGCGGATCATGCAAAACGCCGCTGCTCAACGTCGCGCTTGGGTTCCAGTTTTCGGGTCCTTCATTCTCGAAGATCGAGATGGTGTCGTCGCCCTTGTTGCTGACGTAAACGTTGAGGAACTGGTCGACAAACACGCTCTGCGGCGAATGAAGCGGGCTGATAGTCGCAGCGGGCGGCACATCTCCGTTAGCATCGGCGTCAAAGACCAGCACTTTGTCGGAACCCTGGTCCGCAACGTAGATGCGCCCCGAACCATCCAGCGCCAGGCCGGTTGGATTGGTGATTCCGGTATGGGGCCCGCTGATCGCGCGCGCAGGCGGTACGTTGCCGTTGAGACCACCGGGGAACCACGCGACCCGTCCGTGCCCGCGGGCTTCTCCCGCGTCGGCGACGAAAAAACTGCCCGCCATATCGACGGCGATCGCCTGCGGATGCACTATCCCGGTGTTCGGCCCCTTCAGAAGATGGATGAGGGCGAAGCGATGGTTATGCTCGCGGTATGCCTTGACGTTACCGTTGACGTTCGCAACGAAGACTTCCCGCGCGAGGTCCAGTGAGACGTCCACCGGCTGGTCAGGAGGGTCCTCGACGATTCTGGCCAGCGGCTGAGTTGATTCGGTGATCTCGCCCGGGAAGATCGCAATAGTGCGCTTGTCCGGGATGGTCAGATAGATATTCTGGGCCGGCTCACTAGATGGTTGCCTGCGAGAGCATGCAGCGGCAGCGAAAAACAGTATCGAGAGGATGATTCGGAGGAAGAAGCGAAAGCAGCGCTTTTGCATTGATACCCCGACAGTCAATTTTTTGCAGCCCTATCGTGAAGGAAGCTGCGACTGCCGTCTATATCGCTTTTTCGCTCCGGACCGAACCGCCAATTCCAATCCGGCAGCCGAGCCGACCGTTAGACGATCAGCTCAACTGCGTCGCCGATCAACCGGAAGGGAAAGAGAACAACGGTTCCGATTGCGTGAGCGGTTGCTCCAAGGATGCTGTCGGGCTCTTTGGTCGAGGATTTGTCGGTCGTCGTGGTAGAAGTAGTCGTTTGATTGTTCGGATTTCCGGTGGAGCTGGTCGTCGTCCGTTCTACCGTCTTACTATGTTCCTGGTCGCTCGCACATCCCGAAAGCATCGGCCCCACCGACACGATCATGGTGAGCATTAACAGGCAAGCTATTTTCTTCATGGCTCTCCTACGAGATTGGAAGGGGGGTCCCAGTGGGATTGCGATGGTAAAGGGGGGCAACGACCGCAGTGGCCGGCCGTTGCCTCCGGGGTTTCGTGGCTGCCGATCGGAGATTAACTGGCGAGTTCGCTGTGCAACTCGCGCTCCTTGTTGCGCATCGAGGTGACGAGGGCATCGTAGCCTTGATTGTCGATCACGCGATTGAACTGATTCCGATAGTTGGCGGTGATGCTGATATCATCGACCGTCACGTCATAGACCCGCCACTCAGCGCCTGCCTGCTTGAGGCGGTAGTCGATACGGATCGGCTGTTTGTCCTGTTGAATCACGCTGGTGCTCACCTGCGCGTAACCGGGACCGTCGGAAGACTCCTTTATGAACTGGATCGGCTGGCCGGAATAGTCCTCAATCTTGTCCAAGTATGCCGCCTCCATGAATGATGTGAACAGCGGAACGAATTCATTCCGCTGCGCAGGCGTGAGCTGATTCCAATGCGTCCCGAGGCTTTGGCGAGCCATGTCCGCGAAGTCGAAGCGTCCCGCGACCAGGTCAAGCAATCGCTCGCGCCTTGCCTGCTGCGGTGTCGCCTTGTCCTGAAGGACGCTGACCACCTGATTCACTGTGGTCTTCACTAGCGCCAGGGGATCGCCTGCCACTGTGGCGTGCGCCGCCAAGCATAGCGCCATCACGGCGAACGACGCGCCCGCGAGCCTGAAGAGCGGCTTCGCCGCCAAACGCCGTCTGAGCCTGAGCGCTGGGGATTTAAGTTCGTTAGCGCCTTTCCTTGTCATCCGCATGTGTGCTTTACCTCCACCATCAACTTCGTCGACGGTCCTCCACACGTTCGTTTCGAGCCGTCGCGTACTCAGTGGCAATTGCGATGCCATCGCGGAAAGGCGCCAAGTTCGGCTGGGTTTTTGGACGGGACTTCGCGATTCGCTCCGCAACTGCCGTAGCGTTTGCACGATATGCGCTCACGGCTAACTCAATTGGGCAAAGGGGCGAGCCGCATCGTTAATGCGAGGAGAAAGTTTGTATAGAGGTGCGAGCATACTTATCTCAAGTAAGCAACATTGAGCGCTGTTTATCTTTTCGGCATTCTAAATCAACTAGCATAACGAAAAGGTGCTTGTCTTATGTGGATGTTGGTTTAGAATGGAATCAGGTTTTCGCTTCGCTTCGTCTCAGGAGCTTTTTGAGTTTGCATTGCTCGCCTCTTTTTCAAAGCGCGTTGCACGTTTGTGAAGCGACAGGCGGATCCGCAACATCGGGCGCTTCGAGCGGTCGGATACTCGGGCCAAGGTTGGCATTGACGTGTAATTGCGACTTATGTGGCAATGGAACATCTTTTGCGTTCAGAGGCGCCAGCTAGAATAGAATTCGGAGTGAAAGATGAGTCTAAAACTGGACGAGCTCAGGAAGCGCTTGCTTCAGCAGCAGTCTCAGGACACTAACGCGGGACCGTCTGTTGACACTCCGGCATCCTCGCGTGTGGTTGACTCCGTAAAGAGCGTAGAAGCGAAGGAATCCGACCTGACGGCCGGCGAATCATCGGCGGCAAAGCTCATAGAGATGTCGACGAACGGCGCCAACCTTGAAACCGCTCCAAAACGGGAAGAGAGCGCTATGTCTATGCTGGCGCGGCAAAGCGCTCCATCCATGAAGAGTAACGTGACCCAAGACCAGCTTGCCGACGCGGTCGCGAAGGTATTTGAGGAGACCAGGAATTTCGAAAGCCGCCTCGATGAGTTACGCCGGATGTTCAGCCTGGTCGAACAGGTCGGCGGTTCCGCAGAGGAACTGTTCGGACCGCTGAGGGCCTTTCACGGGCAGCTTTCTCAATTGGCCCGTTCGTTTGAGCCAATGCGCGCCTTTCAAACCCAGCTCGCGCAAATGGCAGAAACCTTCGAACCGATGAAGGTGCTACACGACCAGTTGGCACAGGTCGCTGATTCGTTCAAGGAGCATCTAGAGCAGTTGGTGCGTGCTCTCGATCCCGCCAAAGAATTCCGCGAGCGTATTCTTCGGCTCGCCGCAATCTTTGAGCAGGCGAGTGAATTGCAGGGCCAGTTCCGCGATCTCTACTCGGCATTCA
>DASPQS010000284.1:0-5664 GCA_035624865.1 Binataceae bacterium (SeqCode)
TTCCGGATTCTCGATCCATGTCGCCAAGGAGAACCTCAAATTCTCCGCCGCGCATTTCATCGCTTATCCCGGTTTCCGCGAACCGCTGCACGGACACAACTACCAGGTCGGCGTTCGCGTTGAAGGACGCTTGGGCGGCACCGGATACGTGCTGGACTTCGGTCTCATCAAGAAACTGACGAAGGAAATCGCCGACCGCCTCGACGAACGCACGATCATCCCGGCCAACAGCGACTGCCTGAAAATCGAAACCACAAAAGATGTGGTTAAAGTACATTACGAACAAGACCAGTTTGTCTTTCCCGCCGGCGACGTCGCAATGCTGCCGCTGGTGCACAGTTCCGCCGAAGAATTGGCTCGCTTTATCTGGAATGAGTTGTGCTGCGCATTACGCGCAAAAGATGCCCTCCCCGACATAGCCTCAATCGAAATTTCGGTTGCCGAGGGGCCGGGCCAGTCCGCCATCTATCGGCAACCAGTCGCTGGCTAAATTTTTTTCGCGCGCGGCGTTTTTCTTGTCGTTGCTGTTCCTTTTGTCTTCCTGGAAGCCTTTGTCCTCCGAAGTTTGTTACAGCAGCACCGCTATTTGCGAGTGTCTCACTTGTCTACCACTGTAGGAGCAGATTAGGATTGTTGCTCTGTCCGGCTCGTCGCCGACCAAGGGGGAGTCAAATTGACCGCGTTGGAGTCTAAATTAGCTGACCCCGGCCTCAAATCAGCCGCTGCTCAGGCCCTTATCGGCGAGCATCCGACGATCGCCAAATTGCGGACGCTCGTCGAGCGCGTTGCCACTACCGACGCCACCGTTCTGATCACCGGTGAGAGCGGCAGTGGCAAGGAAATCATCGCCCGCGCCGTCCATGATCTGTCCCGCCGTCGCGACCGCGCTTTTGTTCCGGTTAACTGCGCGGCGATTCCTCATGAACTACTCGAGTCCGAGATGTTCGGCCACGAGCGCGGCGCTTTCACCGGGGCCGCGGCGCCCCGCCATGGGCTATTCAGCTCCGCCGACGGTGGCACCATCTTCCTCGACGAGATCGGCGAGATGCCGTTGCAGCTCCAAGCCAAGCTGCTCAGAGTGCTCGAAGACGGCGTTGTCCGTCCGGTCGGTTCCGACCGCTCGGCCAAGGTGGACGCTCGCGTGATCGCGGCCAGCAACGCCGATCTTCTCGCTGCCGTCAAAAAAGGAAGTTTTCGCGAGGACCTCTTCTACCGCCTCCAGGTCATTCCGATTATAATCCCTCCGTTGCGCGAACGGCGCTCAGACATTCCATTGCTGGTCGAACACTTCTTGGACAAGATGCGCTTGCGCCTGCCTGGCCGCGACTGGGTTGTCACCCGCGAAGCCATGGTCCATCTGTGGTCCTATGACTGGCCGGGCAATGTACGCGAGCTCGAAAACATGGTCGAAAGACTCATCATCTTATGCGAGGATTCGGTGATCGACGCGGCCTCACTGCCTGCCAATCTCGTTACCGGCACGCGGATGGTGCAGACTCGGATTCCGACGAGTCTTGGCGAGGACGGAGTGAACCTGAATGCGCTGGTACGCGAACTGGAAGGACGGATGATTAACGAAGCGCTCAAGCAGACCGGCGGTAACAAGCAGGCCGCCGCCCGTCTGCTTGGACTCAAACGTACCACCTTCTCAGCCAAGCTGCGGCGATGCGGCGTGATCGCACCATCCGGCAACGGACGAGAGGAGCTTTAGGCTGCCATGGAACAGACCGACAGCGTGCCGCGCATAATGGTCGTTGACGACGATCCCGATACCGTCTCGATTCTCGCCCGTCACCTTCAACGTGAAGGGTTCGCGGCGATCGAAGCTATCTCGGGCGCCGAATGCCTGCGCATAGCCCAGGAACGTCCGGTCGACATCATTCTGCTCGACCTGATGATGCCCGATATGGACGGCTTCGCGGTTTGCCGGGCGCTCAAGGAAAACCCCAGGACCGCCGAAATCCCGGTTATCATGATTACCGCGCGCGACGACCTCGATGCGCGCGCCGAGGGTATACGCCTCGGTGTGAGCGATTTCCTCGCGAAGCCGGTCTTTCGCCGCCAACTCGCCAGCCGCATCCGCGCACAACTCGACATGTTGGCCGCCAACCGTGCCACCGAGGCCGCACTCGACAAAATCAGTTCGCACACCCGCAACGGCGAGAAAAAATAGCCTCACCCGGCCTGCCCGTTCGCCCGGCCGCTGCGCTCACTCCCGAAGCAGGCTAGACCTTGATCTTGAGCGCCTTGGACGGACAGGCCGCCACAGTTGCGCGTACCTTGCTGTCGTCAGCCGCCGACGGATCGATCACGAACTTTCCGCCCTCGACCTTGAAGACTTGCGGCAGGCTCTTTACGCAGTTGCCCGAGTGGATACAGACCTTGCTATCCCAGGTTACCTCCAACGCCATCGCGGTCCACCTCCGTCGCGAAAATTGCATCGAGGACAGCCGAGTCCTACCGCAAATGCACATATCTGTGAAGCCGCACGCTCGCTCAGGATTGCGAGGCGGCCTGCTCTCTGGTTGAGTAAAGGGCCTCGGGCATCCCCCGGACTGCTCGGCAAGGAGGAACGGTGCGATGGACGAACAGGCAGCCAAGCCGCAAACCCAGCCGATCGCGGCTTTGACCTATCTGCTCGGCTTCGTTACCGGGATCATCTTTCTTTACGTGGAACCCTACGACAAGGACGAATTCGTGCGCTTCCACGCCCGCCAGTCAATCGCTTTCTCCGTGGCATGGTTCGCCGTGAATATCATTGCGAGCGTATTCATCGCGATCCTGCCGCACGCCATCGGCGCCCTTGTGATTTTTCTGCTCTACATCATCAACCTCGCCGCTGCGGTTTTCTGGGTCTTCCTCATGTACAAGGCCTTCACCGGCGATCGTTACCGGATTCCGGAACTCGCCGATTGGGTCGACAGTATGGGCCTTTAGCGAACCGCGAAAACTTTCTTGATTGACCCAACTGATTACCCCTTTCAGAATAAAAGTCGGGAAGGGGAGGGGTAGCTGGATGTTCAAGCTTCGGCGGCTTGCTCTGGCCGCAACTTGCACGATCTTCATCGTCTGCCGGGCGTATGCTGTGCCCGCCGGCATTCTGATTTCGGCCACGAACTCTCACAGCGAGCCGGTCGCGCGGTCTGTTCCAACTGCGCAACAGCTCGCCCAGAATGCCGTCGCGCAGCTCGCTTCGACCGCCGCCGCCAATCCCAATACGCAGTCCTTATCGCTCACGGTGAACCTCTCTACGGGAGCCGCGATGGCCGCCGTAACGCCACCCACGTCGGCGTCTTCGCCGTCCCAGCCCGCGCCCAACGACCCGGTAACGCCTCCGAAGGCGCAGGGCGCTTCAGTCCCCGTGCCCGCCGGACCGGCAGCGAATCTGGACCACAAGCCGCTCAGCGATCGGCTCTTGCACCATGCCAGCGCGAGCATGCTTCGCAACCCGCTCAATTGGGCGGTCCACGTCTACAAATCGCGCCACCGGCTCGATGTCTATTTCCAGGGCCATCTCTACAAGAGCTATCACGCAGTCTTTGGTCGCAGCCGTTGGGCCGGAGCCAAGGAATGGGAGGGCGACCTGCGCACTCCCGAGGGCGATTACCTGATTATCGCCAAACACCCCAGCCGCCGTTTCGGATGGTTCCTGCGGATCAACTACCCTAATGCAATCGACGAGTCTCGCTTCGACCATCTGCGGGCCGATCACGAGATTCCCCGCCGCACCCGCGCTGGCGGCCAAATCGGTATTCATGGCACCGACAATCCGCTGCTCAACGTTGGCGACGTCAACTGGACCACCGGATGTATCTCAGTGGACAACAGCGACATAATCGAGCTCGCACGCCTTCTGCCGACCGGCACACTCGTGGTAATTGAGCCTTAGCAGCCGCCCGGTTTCCGGCGGCCAACCCTAGGAGGATTACCGCCGTGGAAGCTCCGGTCGGAGAATTCAATTTCACCCGTCTCGAACGCGTAATTTTCGGTCCCGGCAAGGTCGAGGCGCTCGGCCGCGAACTCGATCGCCGCGGCCTCAAACGAGCCGTGGTCGTTACCGGCAAGACACTCGGCCGCTCGAAGCTGCTCGACAAGGTGACTTCCGCGCTCGGCGCCCGTTGCGCCGCGGTCTACAAGGGCGCTCAGCAGCACGTGCCGCTGACCACCGTGCGCGCACTGGTCAGCGAGATCAAACGGGTAGACTGCGACTGCCTCATCAGCTTCGGCGGCGGCAGTCCGATCGATACATCCAAGGTCGCCGCCGCCTCTATCCTGACCGGCCGCGATCCTGGTGCCGGTGCTCATCATATCGACTTCGGCGGGACCAACGCGCCCGTCGACCCCGGCCGCGATCTCGTTGAAATCGCAATTCCAACTACACTCTCCGCGGGCGAATACACCCCGGCCGGCGGCGTCACCGACGAGTCGACCCGCATCAAGGGTGCGGTCATCGATCCGCGCCTTCAGCCTCGAACCATCATCAACGACCCCGCCGTCACGCTTGAAACGCCGGCCTGGTTGTGGGTTGCCACCGGGATGCGCGCGCTCGATCACGCGGTCGAAGCCATCTACTCCATCCGCCATCAACTCATAAGCGATACATTGGCCTCCAAGGCGATCGCGCTCCTTGTCGAGCACCTGCCCGCCTCGATCAAGACCCACGGCGATGAGGAATTGAGTCATCGCGGCTACTGCCAGATGGCGGCGTGGTTCTCGATCTTCGGCGGGATGAATACGCGTTTCGGTGTGTCCCATGCACTCGGTCACCAGATCGGCCCCAAATGGGACGTCGCCCACGGCGTGACCTCATGCATCACGCTGCCGCATGTGATGCGCTTCATGGCCGGTATCGCGCCCGAACGCTTCGGGCCCATCGCCGAAGGCTTCGGCGTCCGCTTCGACCCCGCGAACCCCAAACCGGCGGCTCTCGAATGCGCCGACCGCACGGCGAGGTTCATCGCGCAGTTCGACGTTCCCCATTCGCTCAAAGACGCCGGCGTGCCGCGCGCCGAGATCTCGCAGATCGCCGGCACCGTGCTCGACGAGGTGGAGCGCGCCAAGGTCGTCGACCGTCCCGTCACCCGTGAGGAGATAGTTTCGTTGCTGGAGATTGCGTACGGATGAGACGCGGCCGCGCTGGCACACGCTTCAATCACAACGGAGGAAAGAGCCATGAGCGTCGAAGCGAACAAGGAACTCGTTGCCAAAACCTGGGACGCCTTTGCCAAAGGCGACATCAAGACGGCCTTTGCCAACATGTCGGACGAAGTCAGCTGGCTTATTCCGGGTAATCTTCCGAACCTCTCCGGGCTGCGCAAAGGCAAGTCCGCGATTCTCGAATTCGCCCGCCACGCCGCCAAAATCTTCCCCTCGGGTCTCAAGAGCGAAGTGAAACGCGTCTACGGCGACGGCGATACGGTAATCGTCGAGATGACCAATCGCGGCAAGGTCTTCAATGGCAAGGATTACGAGAACGAGTACTGCTTCGTGTTTGAGGTCGAGGCGGGCAAGATTCGCCGCGTCCGCGAATACGTCGATACTCAGAAGGCGAAAGAACTGACTACCTGATAATCGCAAATTTCAGCACTTGGGCGACGGTGCGAAGGTCCGCCTCGCACCGTCGCCGCCTTCGTTACGCCAAGCTCCGAGAGGCGTGGGCGGCAC
>DASPQS010000285.1:0-9656 GCA_035624865.1 Binataceae bacterium (SeqCode)
GATGGCCGAGGCGGGCTGCGGTGGCGCGCGCGTTCCTGAGGCCGGCGAGGTTCAGGTCAAGCGCGAGCACGGTTCCGGCGACTCCAACGAGCTCGGCGAGATGGGTGGACTTGCCGCCGGGCGCGGCGGCGCAATCCGCGACAGTCGAGCCGGCGGCGGGTGCGAGAAGCCGCGCGACAAGCTGGGACGCTTCGGCCTGCGGCTGGAAAACGCCGTCGCGATACGTGGGCGAATCGAAGATCGGGGCGCCTGCCAGCACGATGGTCTCGGGGAAGCATCCACGCCGCGCGATCCGCATCCCATCGCGCTCGATAAGCGCGGCGAGTTCGTCATGCGGACCACGCGCGAGGTTAAGCCGCAGCACGTTGGGCGCGGCCTCGTTGTCGGCGGCCATCAGCGCCTCGGCGTCCGCAACACCGAACCATTCGACGAACCGCTCGACGAGCCATCGCGGATGCGAATACGCGACGGTGAGGAATTCGAGCTCGTCGGCCGAACGGGACGGGAGCCCTATGGGAGCGCGAATCGCGGCGCGCAGTATCGCGTTGACGAAGCGCGCCGCACCGGCGCCGCCCGGACCCTCGCGCGCAACCGTCACGGCGGTGTCGACGGCCGCGTGCGGTGGAATGCGGGTGAGCATACGAAGCTGGTAGAGGCCGAGGCGCAGGAGCGCGAGGACGTCGGGTGAGAGGATTTCGAGCTTGCGCGCCGACAGGCGCGCAAGCTCGAAATCCAGCCGGCCGCGCCATGCGATCGTGCCGAGCACGAGCTGCGTGACCAGCCGGCGGTCGGCGGGGGCGAATTCGCCGAGCCGATGGCCGAGCAGGACGTCGGCGAAGGCGCGTTCGCGGTCGACGCGGAGCAGGACTTCGAGCGCGACGCGTCGCGCGCGAAGTCCTGGGGCCAGGCGCGCGGGCGCAGCCGGCGACGAGTCGCCGGTTGCGCCCGCGCGGCGGCGGCGGATGACGGGAGGGGTGGGGCGAGGTGCGGGGCTCGCGGGGTCGGATGCGGGCAAGCCCGCATCCGACCCCGCGCTGGGGAGGGGGCGGCGCTTCATTCGGGGCCCAGGCGCGTCCCGACGGGGACGCGCCGGCCGCGGAAGAATTCGGCCGCCGGCATCCGCCGACGGCCGGCGGCCTGGAGTTCGAGCAGCGCGAGCACGCCAGCGCCGCATTTGACGAGGGGCACCGGCTTGAGCGCCACGATGGTCCCCGGCGGGGCGTCGGCTGCCTCGGGCGCATCCGCGGGGCCGTCGACGCGGGCGCGCCAAACCAACATGTCGTCGCCACCGAGCGTCGTGCGGGCGACCGGCCACGGGTCGTACGCGCGAGTCATCCGCTCGATACGGACGGCGTCGTCGTGCCAGTCGATCACGGAATGTTCCCTAGTGATCGGCGAGGTGTAGGTGGCGGCGTTGGCGTCCTGCGGGGTGTCGTGGAGCACGCCCCTGTGGAGGAGGTCGAGCGCCTCGAGCAGCGCGTCGGCGCCGAGGTCGGCGAGTTTTTCCTTGAGACTGCCCTGCGTGTCGTCGGGCTCGATCGGAATCGAGCGTTGGAGCAGGATCGGCCCGGCGTCCATCTGCTCGGTCACACGCATGATGGTGACTCCGGTTTCGGTATCGCCCGCGAGAATTGCGCCCTCGACCGGAGAGGCGCCGCGATGGCGCGGCAGGAGCGAGGCATGGACGTTAATCGGCATCAGGCGCGGCGCTTCGAGAATGGGGTTGGGCAGGATACGCCCGTAGGCAGCGATGGCCAGCAGGTCGGGTTCGAACGACTTCAACTCGGCGAGAAATTCCGGCGTGCGGATCTTCACGGGCTTGAGCGTCGTGAGATTGTGGCGGGCGGCAACCGCGGCGACCTCCGAGGGTTCGAGTTTGAGTCCGCGCTTGCGCGGCTGATCCGGCCGGGTCACGACCGCAACGATCGTGAAGTTGGGACTGGGTGCGGCGAGCATCCGCTCGAGAATACGGGCCGCCAGGGCCGGCGTGCCCATGAAGACGATTCTCAACGGCGGGCGCGACGCGTCAGATGCGGACTGCGGAGGGTGGCTTGCCATCGGCCTTGCCCTCCTTGATGAGTTTGGCGAGCTTGCGGCGGTAGAGCTCCCGCTTGATCCGGCTGATGCGATCGATGAAGAGCTTGCCGTCGAGATGGTCGATCTCGTGCTGGAGGGCAATCGCCAGCAGACCGTCGGCCTCGAGGTCAATCTCCTTTTCGTCGGGGGTCCAGGCGCGCACCAGCACTTTAGACGCGCGCTGCACGTCGGCGGTGAAGTCGATCACGGAAAGGCATCCCTCCTCCCACAGGATCGAGCCGTCGCTCTCGACGATGCGCGGGTTGATCAATTTGAGCAGATGTTTGCCGATATTTTCGTGGTCGGTATCGAGGACGACGAGCCGCCGCGAGTCGCCGACCTGAGGCGCAGCGAGGCCGACGCCGGGCGCGGCGTACATCGTCTGGGTCATGCTGTCGAGGAAGCTCGCTACGCTGCCGTCGATATTTTCGACGGGCTCGGCTGCATTCTTGAGAACCGGGTCGGGAAATTTGCGTATCCTGAGAAGCGCCATTGGTTCCAACTGGTGAGTTTAGAGTTTATCAAAATGGCGGCGCCGCAGGGAGGGGCTGGCGAGGGTGGCTGCGGCACGCCAGGCGCGCGCGAGGGTCGAACCGCGCAGGTCAGATGACGACGCTCGCGCTGGCGCTGACCGCGAGCGAATAACGGCCGCCCTTGCGGCGCAACCGCACCCGCGCGTCGAACGCGCGCGAAAGCGTCGCCGAAGTGAGAACCTTGGTCCTGGGGCCGGCGGCGAGCACCTTGCCGGCCTTGAGCACGAGCACGTGCGAAAATGCGGGCACGAGCTCCTCGACATGATGAGTCACCAGCACGAGGGTCGGGGCGGAGCGGGTGCGCGCGAGCCGTTCGAGGAACTGGAGAAAATGTTCGCGGGCGACCGGGTCGAGCCCGGCGCAGGGCTCGTCGAGGATGAGCAGTTGCGGGCGCGCCATCAGGGCCCGGCCGATCAATACGCGTTGACGCTCGCCTTGGGAGAGCACGCGCCACGGCCGGTCGCGCAGCGCGGTGACCTCGACCTGGCGCATGATGCGCAGTGCCTGCGCGCGCTCGTCCGCGCGGGTCTCGCCCCACATCCCGATCATCGCGTAACGTCCGCTGACGATCGTGTCGAGGGTATTTTCGTGACCCGCCATCATCTGCTGTACACTGGAACTGACGATGCCAACGCGCTTGCGCAACTCGCGCCAGTCGGTGCGGCCGTAGGTTTCACCCAGGACCGAAATCGTCCCCGAGGTGAGCGGCATATATCCGGTAAGCGTGCTCAACAGCGAGGTTTTGCCTGAGCCGTTGGCGCCAAGGATGGCCCAATGCTCGCCGCGCCGGACGGTCCAATCGACGGCGTCGAGTATCACGGCGTCGCGTTCGACGCGAAGCTGGGAGATCTGGATGACGGGTGAAGTTCGTTTCATTCGGAGCAAGGTCGGGGAGCGCTCGGCGAAAGCACGCGCGGCATCGGCTTACGCGTCGCAAACGCTGCTGGATTGAGCACGCGAATCGCTTCAGCCAAAGAAGCCGTGGCGCGCGAGAAACGCCTCCATCAAACGCACGCATTCGGCTGGCTGTTCGATTTGGAGGAAGTGGGTGGTGCCGGGGATGAAGTCGTAATCCACGTGGGCTTCCTCGGCGAGCGCCTTGCCGATCAGGGCCGGAGGCGGCTTGTCGTCACCGGTTGGGTCGCCGCAGATGAGCTTGACGGGGACCGGCATGTGAGCGACGCCGTTCCAGGCGGCGGCCTCACGATTGGTGCGGAAGATGTGGGCCTCGTACTCGCGCGGGCATGCGAGGACCCATTTGCCGGCGCCGTCGTCGCGCCGCAGCGTCGCGCGCGCCATCAGTTCGTAAGCCTCGGGCTTCCATCCGGGGAGGTATTTGCGGAACTGCCTGGCGAGATCGCTCGGGTCGGCATAGCTCGGCGTGCGGCGCTCGGCGCGCGCGGCGATGTCATCCTCGTTGAAGGTCTGAAGCTCGCGCAGGGGATGGCCGTCGCGCGGGTAGAACGGCGGATCGAACAGCACCAGCGGATCCCATCGCTTGCCCATCCGCTGCGTATGCATCGTCGAGGCGACGGCCGAGAGCGAATGGAAGACGCCGGCGGTACGTTTGGCTCCCAAGCGGTCCTGTATTGCGTTGAAAATCCGTTCGAGGTCGTTGATGAACTGGCTCCAGTTGTGATGGTCGAAGCGGTGCGTCGGATTTTGCCCGTGATTGCGAAAGTCGAACAGGATGAGTTCATAGCGCGCGCGCAAAAGATTCCAAAAAGAGAAGTAGCCGTCGATCGCGAGGCCGTTGCCGTGGCTTAGGGCAAGCCGCGGACCGGCGGGATTACCGTGCTGGCGCAGGCGGATGGTAGCGCCGTCCTCCATCGTGAGGTCGACGATGCGATGCGGAGCAGGAAGCCCGGTACTCAATTTGAACTCCTTGAGGGCATTTCGATGCTGGCGGCAATGCTACCAGCAAAAAAGCCCGTCGCGCAAAAACGTTAGTCATGCGCGGGGGAACGGGCCAAGGCTCGTAACCGAATCGGTCGCGCTCTACGTCTCGAGGTGCGTTGCCGATGTCGAGGCCCGGGGTTATCGTTTCAAGCATGGAAAGCACATTGGAGAACTTCATCGTCACCACGATGAACGACCTGCCCGGTTACGAGATCGTGCAGGTATGTGGGGAGGTCTTTGGGCTGGTTGTGCGCGCGCGCAATGTCTTCTCCAACATCGGAGCGAGCCTGCGCACGGTGTTCGGCGGCGAGGTCACGCAGTACACGCAACTGCTCGCGGACAGCCGCAACCAGGCGATCGAACGGCTGAAGCTCGCGGCGAAGGAAAAAGGGGGCAACGCGGTGATCGCGATGCGTTTTGACTGCAACGAGATCGCGAACCTGATGAGCGAGATCGCGGCCTACGGCACGGCGGTGATCGTGCGCAAAAAGTAGGGAGCGTGCCTACAACATATTCACCGGGTCGATATCGATTCCGAGACGAACCCCTTCGCGATCAGCGACCGGAGCGACCTCCGAGCGCATCGCGGCAAGCGCCGCGCGCATCGCGCTCAATCTTTCGCATTTGACGACGACCTGCCAGCGGTAGCGCTGCTTGATGCGCTCGATGGGGGCGGGCGCCGGCCCGAGCACGCGCATCGTGTCGGGTTGGGCGAGACGGGCAAGCGCGGTAGCGGCCTTGGCGGCGATCGAGCTGACGCGTGCCGAGTCCTCGCCTTCGATCCGCACCAGTGCCATCCGCGCGAACGGCGGATACATCAGCTCGCGCCTGAGTTCGAGCTCGCGCCGCATGAAGCGCGCGTAATCCTGTTCGCGGGCGGCGCGGATACTGTAATGGTGCGGCGAGTAGGTCTGGATCAGGACACGGCCCGGCCGATCGCCGCGGCCGGCGCGCCCTGCCACCTGGGTCAGAAGCTGAAAGGTGCGTTCGGCGGAACGGAAGTCGGGCAGGTTGAGCGCGATGTCGGCGAGCACCACGCCGACCAGGGTGACGCCCGGCAGATCGAAGCCCTTGGTGATCATCTGGGTGCCGACGAGGATATCGAGTTCTCCGCGGGCGAGCGCGTCGATCATCGCGGTGCGCGCCCCGCGCCGTCCGCTGGTGTCGCTGTCCATGCGGCCGATCCGGGCGTCGGGAATCGCCTCAGCCAGCGCGTGGACCAGCCGCTCGGTGCCGAAGCCCTGCCCTTCGAGCCCGAAGCCGGCACATTCGGGACATTTGTCGGGAGCGGCGTCGCTCGCCCCGCAGTAATGGCATCGCAGCGAACGATCGCGCAGATGGAACGTCATGCTCACGCTGCAATTCCGGCAGGCGATGACGTTGCCGCACAGATGGCATTGCAGGAAGTTGTGGTAGCCGCGCCGGTTAAGGAAGACGACGCTCTGGCCGCGCGCGGCCAGATTGGTTCGGAGCGCGTTGATCAATGGCGGTGAGAGGGGCACCGCGTCGCGCTCGGAAGACTCGGCGGCGGATGAGGGCACGGCGGGATCGTTGGGGCGCGCCTGGAGATGCTCACGGAGGTCGACGATTTCGACCTGCGCCATTTCGCGTTCACCCACGCGCCGCGACAGGCGCAGCAGCTTGTAACGTCCGCGCCTGGCGTTGGCGTAGGATTCGGCCGACGGCGTCGCCGATCCGAGCACGACGGGGCATCGGCTCGCCCGCGCGAGTGCGACCGCGAGATCGCGGGCATGGTAGCGGATGCCCTCTTCCGACTTGTAAGCGGGATCGTGTTCTTCGTCGACCACGATCAGGCCGGCGTCATGGAGCGGCGCGAAGACGGCGGAGCGCGGGCCGATCATGATGCGCGCCTCACCGCTTAGCGCCGCCATCCAACTGGCCCATCGCTCGGCGACGTTCTGCGCGCTGTGCGCGACGGCGACGAGCGCGCCGAAGCGCCGGCGGAAGGCACGGACCACCTGGTCGGCGAGTGCGATCTCTGGCACCAGCACGAGCACCTGGCGTCCGGCGGCGAGCGCGTCGGCGGCGAGCCGCAGGTAGACCTCGGTCTTGCCGCTGGCGGTCACGCCCCAGAGCAGAAAGGCCTCGAAGCGGTGCGCCCGGACGGCAGGCGACGCCGCGTCAACTGCGGCAGCCTGCTCCCACGTAAGCTCGAACGGAGACGGCAGCGGGTCGCCATCGGGCGGAACCGTGGCTCGCGTCGCAGGCACGTGCAGGTTGGCTTGCAGGGCAAGCTCACCACATGACTCCGTGGTTGGCCGCGGTGGCGCGGCGAATTCGGGTGCCGTCAGCTCGACGATCCCGCGCCGGACCATCGCACGCACCGCGGCTTTAGCGCCCGCAATCTCCTCCTCGAGATGTTCGAGGTGGATTCCGGCCGCGCCGGCGGCAGCGACCCGCCGCACGATTTCGCGCTGTCTCGGCCCACGGATCGGCGGCGGGACGCCCTCCGCCTTGATCCGGACGATCGGACTGATGCTCTGGCGATGGCGCCCGCGAGTGGCGTCGTGCCGATCGACGAAGCCATCTGCCGCTAGCCGAGCGAGCGCCGCCTCCACTTCCCTGCGATCGCCCAGGCGATCGATTTGCTTAAGCGTTAACGGGCGTTTGGCAAGCGCTTCGAGGAGAGACCGCTCGAGCCGGTTCATAGCGGCGAGCGCCAACGGCCCGGGCGACGCGCCGAGCTGGAACATCCGTCGGGACTCGACACGCGCCGCCGCCGGAATCACGCCGCGGTAGGCGTCGCCGAGCGGGGCCATGTAGTAAGTGGCAAGAAACTGGATCAGCTCGAGATGTGGGCGGTCGAAGAGCGGACGGGGCTCGAGCAGCTCGAGGATAGGTTTCGGTTCAACACCACCGGAATCGAGGGCGGCTCCGACCTCGACCACGATGCCGGTAATCCTGCGCGAACGCATCGGAACGAGCACGCGATGGCCCGGCATGATGCGTTGCGCGAGTTCGGGGGGAATTGCATAGGTGAGTTGCTCGACGGCGCCTGCCGCGCCGACGATTACCACGCGCGCCCGCACCTGTCCCGACGAGCTTGCCTCTATTTCTTCCGCTCTCATGCGCCGAGCCCGCGGCTCGAACGGTCAGTCTACCATGCGTTCCGCCAGCCGATCGTATCCTTGTGCGCGACGAACGGGGTGCGCTACAAACCCGCCTAGATCAAGCGGGAGGGCGATGCCGTGAAGCTGGAAAACAAAATCGCGGTAGTAACGGGCGCCGGGCGCGGAATGGGCCACGCAATGGCGCTGCGATTCGCCAAGGAGGGCGCGCAGGTCGTCGTCGCGGAAGTCCACGAGCAGAGCGCGAAGGAGACTTTCGAGGCGATCGGCGGGCGCGGTCTGCTGGTCATGACGGACATGAGCCAAGTGGCCGAGGTCAATGCGTTGATCGACAAGACCGTCGCGGCGTTCGGGCGCGTGGACATTCTGGTTAACAATGCGGGCGTGACCAAGAGCCTCGGCTTCTTCGACGTGACCGAAGCGGATTGGGACTGGATGCATTCGATCAATGCGCGCGGTCTGTTTTTCTGCATGCAGCGCGCGGCGCGCGAGATGGCGAAGCAGAAGTCCGGCAAAATCATCAACATCGCGTCAATCGCGGGCAAAGGCTTCCGCGGCACGTCGAATATCGCGTACGCCGGCACCAAGGGGGCGGTGATCGCGATGACGCGGATCGCGGCGTCGCAACTCGCCCGCTACAACATCAACGTCAACGCGATCTGCCCGGGGGCTACCCGCACGCACATGTACGAAACGATCCAGGCCGAACTGATCGCGCGCCGGGGCATGACCGCCGAGGAGGCGCAGCGCCGTCTCGACGCGATGATCCCGCTGGGACGATCCAACTCGCCTGACGATATCGCCAACATGGCCTGCTTCCTTGCCTCGGCGGAGGCGGACAATATTACCGGGCAGTCGTACAACGTCGACGGCGGCCTGGTGTGGGATTGAGACCTGCAGTGGCTTGATAGGTTCGCGGTTTGCGGCAAGGAGTATCGATGGAAGCCCGGTATTTTGAGGATTGGAAGGTCGGAGATCGCCTCGAGACGCTGGGGCGCACGGTGGGCGACGCCGAAATCTCGCAATTCGTAGCGCTGGGCGGCTTCTTCGAGGAGCTGTTCATCAGCGAAGAATACGTGGCGAAGCGGTCTCTCTATCCGAAGCGCTTTGCGCCCGGCGCGCTCATTTTCTCCTTTACCGAGGGACTAATCATTTTGAGCGGATGCATTCACGGGGTGGGGCTGGCGTTGGTCTCGGTCGACGGGATGACCTTCAAACGGCCGCTGTTCGCCGGCGATACGATGAAAGTGCTGGTCGAAGTGACCGATACGCGTCCGACCAGCCGCGGCGACCGCGGCATCATCACCTTCCGTCATATCGTGAAAAACCAGAACGGTGAGGATGTGATGGAGTGCACCGTCAAGCGGATGTTGAAGGGCCGCAACTACAAGTAGCGCACGTCGCGGCCGAGCGTTGTAGGCAGATGATGGAAAGGGCGCGCGGCCATCGCCGCGCGCCCTTTCCATTCTAACTGTCGTACAGGGGTATCAGTGTTTGTGGTGTCCTTTACTCACCACCGCGCCGGTGTTCGGGTCCAGGAATACTCGACGCGACCCCTCATGCGTGAAGTCGAACATGTTGGTGAGCGGTCCGGCGATTGCGTCGAACGAGCCGCCGCCGATCTGACCGGTGCCCCAATTGTCCTCAATGAAGCGCAAGACCGAAGTCTGGTCGGTCAGGGAGTGATCCACGAAGTTCCGCTTCGCGTATGGCGAAATCACAAGCAACGGCAGCCGCACGCCGTAGCCGCACCTTGCCTCGATTCCGCCGAGCGCGGTGCCGTTCCCACATTTGCCGGGACCGCTGAGAGTATCGGCAGAAGTCGCGGAGGAGTTGACGATAGGGCCCATCTGATGGTCGTACCATCCGTCCGAGTCGTCATACATGATGACGATCGCGGTACTCTTCCAGAAATGGGACTCTTCGATCGCGTTGATCGTGTTGACGAGGAAGACCTGCTCGTTAAGCGGATCGGAATATCCGGCGTGGCCATCCTCGAAAGCGGGGGCCTTGAGGAAGCTCACAGCCGGGAGATTGCCGGCATTCATTGCGTCGAAGA
>DASPQS010000286.1:0-4363 GCA_035624865.1 Binataceae bacterium (SeqCode)
ATCGTACACCTCAATGCCGCGTGGTCGAGAGTTCTTCAAAAGAGGGTGCAGTTTCTAGGACAGGAGTTCAGCACGCGATTGTTGCAAGTGCTTGCGGACCTTTCGGCACGCTTCGGAGTGCAGAGCCCGAGCGGAGCGACCCTGATCGTTGAATTGAGCCATAAGGACCTTGCCGAAATGATCGGCTGTTCGCGCCCTATGGTGACCAGGATGATCAAGAAAATGATGTCTGAGGGAATTCTTGCACGGAACGGCAGATATTACGTCGTTCGCATTCGGAACGAATTTGCCTCGACGGTACAGATGTAGGTGCGCTTTTGCTGGGGGTGTTGCTGGTGATGGTGGGGGTGCAGCTGGTGAGCCTTGGACTCATCGGTGAGCTGTTGGCGCGGACCTACCATGAATCGCAGGGCAAGCCGATTTACGTGATCAAGGAAGAGTTCTGAGGGCCAGATGAATATCGCAGTCGTGGGGACGGGATACGTGGGGTTGGTGAGCGGGACCTGTTTTGCCGAGAGCGGCAACGAAGTGGTCTGCGTCGATATCGACCGCCGGCGCATCGAGCAGCTCAACGCGGGCGAGATTCCCATCTACGAACCCGGCCTGGCCGAGCTGGTGCGGCGCAACGTGGAGGAGGGCCGGCTCAGCTTCACCACCGATTTGGCGCGCGCGGTGGGCCAGTCGATGGTCTCCTTCATCGCGGTGGGCACCCCGATGAGCGCCGGCGGGGCGGCCGACCTGGGCGGGGTGTTCGCGGCGGCCGAGAGCGTGGTCAAGGCCACCGTCGGCTACCACGTCGTCGCGATCAAGAGCACCGTGCCGGTGGGGACCAACGACCGCGTGCGCCAGCTGGTCGAGAGCAACGGCAACCATCGCATCGACGTCTGTTCGGTGCCCGAGTTTTTGAAGGAGGGTTCGGCGATCGAGGACTTCATGCGGCCCGACCGCGTGGTCATCGGCGCCACCAGCGAACAGGCGGTCGCGATTCTGCGCGAGATTCACGCCCCCTTCGTGCGCACCGACAATCCGATCATCGTGATGGGGCCGCGTTCGGCCGAGCTGACCAAGTATGCCTCCAACGCGATGCTGGCGCTGCGCATCTCCTTCATCAACCAGATGGCCAACCTGTGCGAAGCGGTGGGCGCGGAAATCAACGACGTCCGCCGCGGCATGGGCAGCGACAAGCGCATCGGCTCGCAGTTCTTGTTCCCGGGCGTCGGCTACGGCGGCTCGTGCTTCCCCAAGGACGTGCAGGCGCTGATCCACAGCGCCAGCCAGCATCAGCTCGACTTCACCCTGCTGCGCGCCACCGAAGCGGTCAACCAGCTGCAAAAGCGCATCGTGGCCGATCGCGTCAAGCAGCATTTCGGCGCCGACCTCAGCGGCCGCCGCTTCGCCATATGGGGACTGGCCTTCAAGCCGCGCACCGACGACATGCGCGAGGCGCCCTCGCTGGTGGTAATCGAAGAACTGCTGGCGGCGGGCGCGCGCGTGCAGGCCCACGACCCCGAGGCGCTGGACAACGCCCGGCGCATTTTCGGCGACCGCGTGAGCTACCATCGCGCCAATTACGAGGCGCTCAGCGGCGCCGACGCGCTGATTATCCTCACCGAATGGAACCAGTTCCGCCATCCCAACTTCCAGCGCATCAAGCACGAACTCCGCCAACCGGTGATCTTCGACGGCCGCAATCTCTACGACCCCGCCCTGATGAAGGCCCTCGAATTCAGGTACTATTCCATCGGCCGCCCACCGGTTTAGAGCGCCGATCCGGGTTGTCTTGATTGAGAATCATGCTTAAGAAAGCCCGTGGGCTGGCCAGCCGTGGGCGAGGAGTGGGGCAGAATGCGAATTCTGGTAACTGGCGGTGCCGGCTTTATCGGTTCACACCTGGTGGACGCACTGGTTGCGACCGGCGCGCACGAGGTTTCGGTTCTCGACGATCTCTCCGCGGGCAAGCGGGAGCGCCTCGATCAGCGCGCGCGCTTTTATCACGCCAACATCCGTAACGCCGATGAAGTCGGGATGATCATCGGCGGTGAGAAACCCGAGGTGATCGTTCACCTCGCGGCGCAGATGGACGTGCGGCGATCTGTCGCCGAACCGGCCTTTGACGCCGAAGTCAATCTCATCGGCTTCATCAACCTGATGGAGTCAGGGCGGCAAAACGGACTGCGGCGCATGATCTTCTCGTCCACCGGTGGCGCGATTTACGGCGAGCAGGAAGCCTTCCCTTGCGACGAGAACCATCCGCTGCGCCCGGTGAGCCCGTACGGCGTGGCCAAGATGGCCACCGAGGGCTACCTGTTTTTCTACAAAGCGCAGTACGGCATCGACTATGTCGCGCTGCGCTACGCCAACGTCTACGGCCCGCGCCAAGACCCTCATGGCGAAGCGGGAGTGGTCGCCATCTTCTGCGGGCGTCTGCTCGAGGGCAAGCCGTGCACGATCTTCGGTGACGGCGAGCAGACGCGCGACTACGTCTACGTTGGCGATGTCGTCCGGGCCAATTTGTCGGCGCTTGGCGCGAGCGTCTCCGGCGCGATCAATATAGGCACGGGAGTCGAGACCAGCGTCAACCAGCTGTACCATACACTTGCGGGCGTCGCCGGGAGCAGCGCGATGCCGGTGTACGCGTCGGCACGGCCGGGGGAGCAGCATCGTTCGGTGATTTCGCCGGGGCGTGCGGCACGCGAGCTCAACTGGAGGCCCGAGGTTACGCTTAAGGATGGTCTTGGGCGGACCTTCGCCTTTTTTTCAGAGCGTTTCACCCTGCAACGAAGATGAAAGGTGTGGTACACTCAAGCTGCAAGTGTATCCAGAGACCGGATAGTCCGATTTCGATCCACACCGCGAACTGAACCCGAACGCAAACGGCCATCATCATCTAATGACCGCGCCTGAATCGATTCGAAATTTTTCGATTATCGCGCATATCGACCACGGCAAGTCGACGCTGGCCGACCGGCTGCTCGAACGCACCGGGGCGCTCAGCAAGCGCGAGCTGAAGGAACAGTTCCTGGACTCGATGGATCTGGAGCGCGAGCGCGGTATCACGATTAAGGCCCGTTCGGTGCGGCTCAACTACACGGCGCGCGACGGGCGCCAATACGTGCTTAACCTGATCGACACTCCCGGCCACGTCGATTTCGCTTACGAGGTTTCGCGCAGCCTGGCGGCGTGCGAAGGCGCGCTGCTGGTGGTCGACGCCAGCCAGGGGGTCGAGGCGCAGACGCTGGCCAACGTTTACCTGGCGCTCGATCACGGGCTGGAGATTGTCCCGGTTATCAACAAGATTGACCTTCCCGGCGCGGACATCGAACGCACCCGCGGCGAGATCGAGCAGGTGATCGGGCTGGATGCGGCGGACGCGATTCTGACCAGCGCCAAGGAAGGCATCGGCATCGAAGAGGTGCTGGAAGCGGTGGTTGCGCGGATTCCGCCGCCGCCGGCAAGCGCGGGCAAGCCGGCGCGTGCTCTGATCTTCGACAGCTGGTACGACGCCTACGAAGGAGTGGTCGGGCTGGTACGGGTGGTCGACGGCGAATTGCGCCGCGGCATGAAGGTTCGCCTGATGGGCACCGACAAGCCGGGCGAGGTGATGCGGCTGGGTTTTTTTACTCCGCACGAGCAGGCGGCCGATCGGCTTGGTCCGGGCGAGGTCGGCTTTGTCGTGGCTGGGATCAAGACGGTTGCCGACATGCGCGTGGGCGATACGCTGACCGACGCGGAGCATCCCGCGGCTGAGCCGCTGGCGGGCTTCAAGGAACTGAAGCCGATGGTCTTCGCCGGGCTTTACCCGACCGAGGCCAACCAGTACGGCGCGTTGCGCGAGGCGATCGACAAGTTGCGTCTAAACGACGCGAGCCTGGTGTTCGAGCCGGAAACCTCGCAGGCGCTGGGCTTTGGCTTCCGCGCCGGTTTCCTCGGGCTGCTGCACATGGAGATCGCGCAGGAGCGGCTGGAGCGTGAGTTCGGGTTAAACCTGGTGGTGACCGCGCCGACGGTAGCTTATCGCGTGCGCACGACCGCGGGCGAGACCGTAATGGTGGACAACCCGACTCATCTGCCGCCCGAGAACGAGATCGAGGCGATCGAAGAGCCGTTTATCCTGACCTCGATTCATACGCCAGAGGAATTTCTGGGCGCGGTGATGAAGCTGTGCGAGGACCGCCGCGGGGTGCAGCGCGACCTGCGTTTCGTTGGGCACGGGCGGGCGATCCTGCACTACGAGATGCCGCTGGCCGAGATCGTGTTCGACTTCTACGACCGACTCAAGTCGGTCTCGCGCGGATACGCGTCACTGGACTACGAGTTTCTAGACTTCCGGGCGGAGCATCTGGTTAAATTGGACATCCGGATC
>DASPQS010000287.1:0-2631 GCA_035624865.1 Binataceae bacterium (SeqCode)
GAACACCCCAGTCAGCAGTGCGCCGACCGTCCCGCCCGCTCCATGGACCCCAAAAGCATCCAGAGAATCATCATACCCGAAGCGCGACTTGATCGTCGTCGTCATCCAGAAGCAGACCACGCCCGCGATGAAGCCGATCGCCAGCGCCGACATCGGGCTGACGAATCCCGAAGCGGGCGTAATCGCGACCAGCCCCGCCACCGATCCGGAAATCGCGCCCAGCGCGCTCGGTTTGCCTCTGCGGAACCACTCCGCTGCGCTCCATCCGACCACTGCCGCCGCCGCTCCGAAATGCGTCGCGACGAATGCGCTGGTCGCCAGGCTTCCCGCCGAAAGTGCGCTTCCTGCGTTGAATCCGAACCAGCCGACCCACAGCAGGCACGCTCCGATGAAGCTGATCACCACACTATGAGGCGGCATGGGCTCCTCGGGGTAGCCCACGCGCTTTCCCAAATAGAGCGCGCAGATGAGCGCCGATACGCCCGAAGTGATGTGCACCACCGTGCCCCCGGCAAAATCCAGCGTCGGGAACCGTCCACCGAGCGACGCGTTCAGCAATCCTCCCTTGCCCCACACCATGTGCGCCATCGGCGCATAGACGATCAACGACCAAAGCGACAAGAAAAGCAGCATCGCGCTGAACTTCATTCTCTCCGCGAAAGCGCCGGTGATCAGCGCCGGAGTGATGATCGCGAACATCAGCTGAAAGATCATGTAGGTCTGCAGCGGAATCGTCGCTGAATAGTCCGCGTCCGGCTGCGCGCCGACACCCCAGAGGAACAAGTGATGGAAGCCGCCGATGAAGCTGTTCCCCGATCCGAAGGCGAGACTGTAGCTCACCAGCCCCCAGATCACCGTGATGACAGCCATCATCGCAAAGCTCTGCATCATCGTGCCGAGCACATTCTTCCGCCGGACCAACCCTCCATAAAAAAGTGCCAGCCCCGGACCCGTCATCAGTAGCACTAGCGCGGAGCTGGCCAGCATCCAGGCGTTATCGGCCGAGCCTTTTGCGTCGGCGGCCGCCTGCTCGACAACCGCGAGCCTATCCACATGAATTTCAGGAGCGATCAGGGCTGCACCGACCGCCGGGGCGCTTCCAATTGTCCGCGCCGAGACGATGCCCGCGGCCAGAAACGACACCAACAAAACGATGGCGAATTTCTGAATTCTTCGCATGGAACTCTTTTCTTCCCGGGCACACGAGCGCTACAGCCAATATGAACGTTCGGGTCGCCTCGTTAGCAATGTAAGTTTTGATCTGCCGCATCCGCAATCGCGATGCGGCCCCAAACCTAGCGCATTATACACATGCATCCGTTTTCGGCCACAATTCCCGCTATATCCCGCTTATGCCAAATTTATCGGTACCTTGATTACGTAGAAACACCTGTACGTCAGGCCAAGCTGCGCTTTCCGCAGTCCTTCCTTACACTGATCGCAGGTTTAGGGTCCTTTTGACTGGTCGCGCAAACGGCCGATTAAGTATCGCGATATCAATACAGTACGGTCTCGCTCGCCGCTTTGCGAAACTTTCGCGGCACCCCCGTGTTCGATGCAGTGTACGGCATCCGCAATCGCAGCCGCGGGGCCGACACTTAAAATGAGAGATCAGTTCATACGGAGGAATTTCATCATGAAGATCAACGCACTTATTTTGAGTGGTGCGGCCCTCATCGTTCTCAACGTCGCTCCCGTGTTCGCGCAGCAAACGGACACGAGCTCGACGCCGTCGAACCCGCCCACGATCAATCAGCGCAAAGAGAACCAGCAGGACCGCATCGCCAATGGCGTCCAGAGCGGCCAGTTAACCGCCGGTGAGACCGCGCACCTCGAAGGCGAGGAAGCGGGCCTCAACAAGGAAGAATCCGGAATGCGCGCCGAGGACAACGGTCATCTGACTTCCGCCGACCGCTCCTTGATCAACAAACAGCAGAACGGCTTGTCGAATCAGATCTATCAGGACAAGCACAACGCCAACACCGCGCACTACGGCACAAATGAAATCGGCGCTCGCCGCGAGAATCAGCAGGATCGCATCGCGCAGGGGATCCGCAGCGGCCAGTTGACGGCCGGTGAAACCTCCCGGCTCGAGCATCAGGAGTCCAGCATCAACCGCCAGGACGCCCGCATGCGCGCGGCTGATGGCGGCAAGCTAACCAACGGCGACAAGAAGGTGCTCAATCAGCGGCTGAACAACACCTCAAAGAACATCTATCGCGACGAGCACAACGGCCGCACCCAAAAGTAAGCGACCGCTACAGGCTAAAAAGTCAAAGAGCCCCGGTTGATCCCGGGGCTCTTTACATTTTAGGCCGTATCACCCACTCGTAGGGGCACAGCATGCTGGGCCCGGCAACTTTTCTTGGCATTGCCGAGCCGATCCGGCTCGGTTCAAATTACTTCGCGTACCCTCGCGGATTTTTCTGCTTCCATTCCCACTGCGATTGCAGAATCGCCGGCAAATCCGATCTGGTGGGTTTCCAAACGAGGACTCTCGCAGACTTCGACGCCTCCGCGACCAACTTCGCCGGGTCACCGGGCCTCCGCGCCTCGATGCGCGTATGTATCGGCCGGCCGGTTACCTTGCGCGCGCATTCGATCACTTCGAGCACGGAATAGCCGTGCCCC
>DASPQS010000288.1:0-5097 GCA_035624865.1 Binataceae bacterium (SeqCode)
GAATAGGTGGAAGGGTGGTGCGGCGATGGCCCAGATGACTTATCGTGAGGCCCTCAACCAGGCCCTGCGCGAAGAACTCGAGCGCGACACGCGCGTCTTTATCATGGGTGAAGAGGTCGGTTACTTCGGCGGAGCCTTCAAGGTGACCGACGGCCTCCTCGCGGTGTACGGGGAGAAGCGCGTTCGCGACACTCCCATCTCGGAGCTCACCATCGTCGGCTCGGGAATCGGCGCTGCGATGGGCGGTTTGAAGCCGATCGTCGAGCTGATGACGATTAACTTCGGCCTGCTCGCAATCGACCAGATCATCAACAACGCCGCAAAGATCCATTACATGTTCGGCGGCAATGCAAAAGTTCCGATCGTGATTCGCGCGCCACAGGGCGCCGGCCATCAACTCGGCGCTCAGCACAGCCAGAGCCTGGAAGCCTACTTCATACATTGCCCGGGTCTCCGCGTCGTGATTCCGGCGACGCCGGCCGATGCCAAGGGCCTCCTCAAGACTTGTGTCCGCCAGGAAAACCCCGTGATCTTCCTCGAACACGAGTCGCTTTACGGCGTGAAGGGCGAAGTGCCCGAAGGCGAGTATCTGACCCCGCTCGGCCAGGCCAACGTGATTCGCCCCGGCAAGGACGTCACGCTGGTGTCGTACTCCAAGTGCGTCTACGACGCGATCGCCGCCGCGGACGCGCTCGAAAACGAGGGTATCGATGCCGAGGTGATCGACCTGCGCACGCTCAATCCACTGGACATCGGCACCGTCGTCGAATCCACCAAAAAGACCGGTAAGGTGATCATAGTCTACGAAGGATGGCGTACGGGCGGCGCTGGCGCTGAGATCGCCGCGCAAATCTACGAGGCCGCTTTCGACCATCTCGACGCGCCTGTCGAGCGCGTCGCGACTCTCGATACGCCCATCCCGTACAACGCCCGGCTCGAACGCGCGGCCTTACCGAGCGCCGCAGACATCGTGAAGGTCGCGGAACGCCTCATCTAGCGGCGGCCCGCCAACAAAACAAACCCAACGCAACTGCAATGAGCAACGAAATTACGATGCCTAAGCTCTCCGATACGATGGAGGAGGGCAAAATTATTCGCTGGCTCAAGCACCCCGGCGATACAGTTCATCATGGCGACGCGCTTGCGGAAGTCGAAACCGACAAGGCCGACATGGTCATGGAATCCTTCGACGACGGCGTGCTCGAAGAGATACGCCTGAAGGAGGGCGAGTCGGCCCCGGTCGGTGCGGTAATCGCGATGCTGCGTGGCGCTGGCGAGGCGCGCGCGGAGTCCATGCCTGTCCAGCCGGCCACCGGCGCGGCCAGCGTGTCCGAAGCGGCCGTCGAGGCAGTAGTCGTCGAACCTCGAGCTGCGGCCCAGGCCCAGCCGGTACCTCTGCGGCCACTCCGGCGCAAGCGCGGTGCAGCAGTTGCGCAGGAACCACCCCCATCACCGCGGCTCGAGACCGATGGTGAGGCGATTCCCGTGAGCGCCAGTCTCGCCGAGCCCTTGCCCGAGGTCCATCCTGCCCTAAGCGGCCATCCTTCGGCGGCGCCAACCGCGATCGCCGCTCCTCCCTTGCGTGCCGTTGCAGTCCCGGCCGCCACGCCCACGACAACGCCGGCAACCGGCGCCGGCGGCAAGTTCCGCGCTTCGCCGCTCGCCCGACGCGCCGCGGAGGAAGCCGGCATCGACCTCAGTCAGGTCCAGGGCAGCGGCCCGGACGGACGCATCACCAAGCGCGACGTCGACACCTACCTGCGCGAACAACAGCTCTTCAAGTTCCGCCGGCTGATCGCGCCGCGCGAGGGCCTGCCCGGTACACGCGAAGAACTCTCCAAGATGCGCAAGACCATCGCCAACCGGATGGCGCAGTCAAAGCGCGAAATCCCTCATTTCTACGTCACCGTCGAAGTCGACATGGAGGAGGCGGTCAGGCTCAAGAACTCGCTCGAGGCGACCGAACTCTTCGAAGAAGACATCACCTACAACGACATCATCATCAAGGCGACCACGCTCGCCCTCTCCCGCTACACCCGGATGAACGCGAGCTTCCAGGACGACGGTGTCGTCATCTTTCCCAACATCAACATCGGGATGGCGGTGGCGGTGGAAGACGGGCTCATCGTTCCGGTGATCCACGAATGCGAACGCTTGTCGCTGCCCGAGATCGCCGCGGCGGCCCATCTGCTGGTCTCCAAGGCGGCGCGCGGCGGCTTCACTTCGGAGGATCTCTCGGGAGCGACCTTCACCATCTCGAACATGGGGATGCTGGGCGTCGAGCATTTTGCCGCCGTGATTGTGCCGCCGCAGGCCGCAATTCTTGCCGTCAGCGCGATCAAGGATCGCCCGGTCGTACGCAACGGCCAGCTCGGCGTCGGCAAGACCATGATGATGACGGTGGCGTGCGACCATCGGATTATCGACGGCGTTATCGGAGCGCGGTTCCTTAACGAGATCAAACGCTTTCTCGAAAACCCGGCCAGCCTGCTGGTCTGAGGGCGATCGCTGCTCGCCACCGTCGCATGATACGCGCTAAGCATCGATGCGCGTGCCGTCACAAGAGGTGAAGCTTGGCTAACTCTCGCTACGATCTTGTGGTCATCGGCTCCGGTCCGGGCGGATACGTCGCCGCGATTCGCGCCAGCCAGCTCAAGATGCGCGTCGCGGTAGTCGAGCGTGACCAGCCAGGCGGCGTTTGCCTCAACTGGGGCTGCATTCCTTCCAAGGCCCTGCTCAACTCGGCCGAAACGATGGAAGCGATTCGCGGCGCCGCCCGCGAGCACGGAATCGAAACCGGCGAAGTCCGCTTCGACTTCAAACGCGTCATCGCGCGCAGCCGCGAAGCCGCCGATAAGCTTTCCAAGGGCGTGCGCTTCCTGCTCCGCAAGAACAAGATCGATTTCATCGAGGCGAGTGCCGCTATCGCTGGACCGAATACCGTGGCGCTCGCCCCCGTCGCGGGCAAACCCGCGCCTCCAGCCCAAGCGCTCGAAGCCGAGCGCATCCTGCTCGCGACCGGCTCGGGTGAAAAGCTCTTCCCGGGAATGACGCTCGGCGACGGTACGATGACCAGCCGCGAGGCGCTGCTTCACGACCGCCTGCCGCAAAGCATCGTGATCATCGGCGCTGGAGCGATCGGTGCCGAATTCGGCTACTTCTACCAGGCCTTCGGAGCGAAAGTTACGATCGTCGAGCTCGAAAAGCAGATGCTCCCCGGCTTCGACGCCGAGATCGCCGAGGAATTGCGCAAGTCGTTCGTCAAGCGCGGCGTCACCCTGATGCTCGGTCATGGCTACAAGTCGATGGCGCGCAAGGGCAACGGCTGGACCGTTACGCTCGACGCCGCCGGCAAACCCGCGACCGTCGAGGCCGAGGCCGTGCTGGTCGCAGTCGGACGCGGCCCCCTAAGCGGTAACCTCGGGCTCGAAAAAGCCGGCATCGACGTCGAACGCGGCGGCTTCATTAAGGTTGATGATTCGTTCCGTACCACTTGCCCGAGCATATTCGCGATCGGCGACGTAGCGCGCCCGCCGTTGCTCGCGCACAAGGCCTCGGCTGAAGGTATCGCGGCCGTCGAGATCATGGCCGGCGTGCGCGAACCCGGCTTCGATCTGCTTTCGATTCCCGGATGTATCTACTGCGAGCCGGAGGTCGCGATCGTCGGGCTCAGCGAGGCCGATGCACACGCCAGGGGCATCGAGGTCAAGGTCGGGCGGATGCCGTTTCGGGCCAACGGCAAGGCCGTCGCCGTCAATCAGACCGAGGGCTTCGTCAAGATTGTCGCCAGCAAGCAGTACGGCGAAGTCATCGGGTGCCAGATTATCGGCCATCACGCGACCGATCTGATTTCCGAAGTCGTACTCGGCAAGACCCTCGAAACCACCACCGCCGAACTCGGCAAGGCCGTCCATCCTCATCCGACTTTATCCGAGGCGATCATGGAGGCGGCGCTCGCCGCCGAGGGCGAGGCGATCAATTTCTGAGTACGCGGGCGATTGATTTCCGAGTGCGATGGATGAAGCGCGCACATTGAGTGTCGCACGGTTGGGCAGCGTCGACTACGCCGCGGCGCTCGAACTGCAAAACGCGATGGTGGCCGCGCGGATGCGCGACGCGATCGGCGATACCCTCCTCCTCCTCGAACATCCTCATGTCTTCACGCTCGGCCGCGGCGCTGACGAACGCTTCCTTGTAAATCCGCCCACCGATATCCCTGTCTACCGCGTTTCGCGCGGCGGCCAGGTCACCTATCACGGCCCGGGCCAATTGGTCGGCTATCCTATTCTGAGGCTCACCGGCGCCGATCGCGACGTGATTCGTTACTTGCGCAAACTCGAGCAAGTTATGATCGGTGCGCTCGAACGCTTTGGCATCATCGCCTCGCGCCGCGCCGGTCTCACCGGCGTATGGGTGGGTCCGGAAAAAATCGCCTCGATCGGCGTGGGATTGCGCCGATGGGTCACGATGCACGGCTTCGCCCTCAACGTGACCACCGACTTGCGCCTCTTCGACACGATCGTCCCTTGCGGCATCGAAGGCTGCCGGACGACCTCGATAGCCGCGCTCGGCCATGATCGAGTCTCGGTCACCGACGTTGCCGCCGCGATCGAAGATGAATTCGCCGCGACCTTCGGCTACGCACGGATCACACCGGTCTTGCCGCAATCGCTATGGAGCCTCGTTGCGTCAGCCGCGGCAGGCTGCGAAGCTCGTGGATAGGTCAATGACCGAGCGCAAACATCCCGACTGGATCAAGGTGCGCGCCCCCGCCTCACCCGACTTCTTCCGCACGCGCGCGCTGCTCGCGGAACTCAAGCTGCACACCGTCTGCCAGGAAGCATGCTGCCCGAATATCGGCGAATGCTTCGGGCATCGCACCGCAACCTTCATGCTGATGGGCGACGTCTGCACGCGCAACTGCCCCTATTGCGCCGTCGCCCACGGCAAGGTGCGTCCGCTCGATGCCGGCGAGCCCGCGCGAATCGCCGAGGCGGTCGCGCGCCTGGGCCTGCAACACGTCGTGGTGACTTCGGTCGATCGCGACGACCTGCCGGACGGCGGCGCCGCTCATTTCGCCGCGACCGCACACGCGAT
>DASPQS010000289.1:0-2691 GCA_035624865.1 Binataceae bacterium (SeqCode)
ACCCGCCCGCCCCACCCTTGCCGAAAAGCCCGCCCCGGCGTATCGTCCGAAAGGTGCCCACCATCAACAAATTAATCGTCGCGACTGACTTCTCCGACGACTCGAACTACGCGCTTTCCTACGCAATCGAGCTGGCTCAACGCTTCTCGGCCGAAATGGTGGTTCTGCACGTCGACCAGCCGCTCGCGCCGGTGATGGTCAGCGAGCTCAATCCGGGACTCGACGTGGGCGCGATGAACCGGATTGCCGAGGAGCAGCGGCTGCTCGCCTTGCGCGAACTCGACCAGACAACCGAGCGTCTCCGCGAGCGCGGGCTTAAGGCACGCGGCCTGCTCAGGGTTGGCGCACCTTTTCTCGAGATTGTCACCACCGCGCAAAGCGAAAATGCCGACCTCATCGTGATGGGGACGCACGGGCGCAGCGGCCTCGCCCACGTCCTGATGGGGAGCGTGGCCGAACGCGTGGTACGCAAGGCGCATTGTCCCGTGCTGACCGTGCGGCATCCCGACCGCAAGTTCAAGCATCCGCTGGACAAGGACAAGTAGACGCGACGTTTTCCGCCGCGTCCTTCCAGTCGCTCGGCAACGAGCAACGCTAAACCGGCGCCTGCACCCGTCCTGCGGGAGTGGCCTTCGGCGCTTGTAGGACGGACCGCCCTAGCGTCCGGGAAATCGCGGCGCCCGCTTCTCCAGAAAGGCCGCGATCCCTTCCTTGAAGTCCGCCGATTCCGCCATCACGCCGACCGACTCGTCTTCGTCCTTGAGCGCCGTCGCTAAATCGGTGAACAGATGGTTGTAGACGTGGCGCTTGGCGTGCGCGACGCCCAGCGGCGAGCACTGCGTCGCGATCTCGGTCGCCAGCGCGCGCGCCGCAGGCATCAACTCGCCCGGCGTGACCACCCGGCTCACCAACCCCATCCGCAGCGCTTCCTGCGCGTCGACCAGCCGTCCGGTCACCGCCAGATCAATCGCGTTGGCGATGCCGACGATTCGCGGCAGCATCCATGAACTGCCGAATTCTATCGCAAGCCCGCGCCGCACAAAGATGAGGCCCATCCGGGCGTTGTCCGACGCAATCCGGATATCAGTATAAAGCGCGTTAGCGAATCCCATCCCGACCGCGGGACCGTTGATCGCCCCGATAATCGGCTTCTTGACCGCGAGCATCCACGAAAACCGCCCGCGATAGTTTGGATTGAGGTTTTCGGTTCCGGGCGCCGGCCGGCCGAGCCCGCCGATCCGTTCTGTCCCCTGCGCGGCGCGGCTGAGTCCGCTCATATCGGCGCCGGAGCAATAGGCCCTGCCTGCGCCGGTTATGACAATCGCGCCGACGTTGGCATCGGCGTCGGCATCGTCGAGCGCGGACCGCAGTTCGTCGAACATCCGCGTCGTCCACGCGTTCATCTTCTCCGGCCGATTGTACGTAACCGTCGCGACCCGCTCAGACTTCTCGTAGAGGATATCCTTCAAGTCCATCGCTCAACCTCCGGCGCATTTGCGTGTCCGCCGATCAAAGCATGTCGCGCATGGAAAATCTAACTTGCCCCGCCCTTCCATCAATGCCGCTGCACGGCCGGCTCCACCGCCGGGATTGTCTTTCCTTGTTCGCGCGCTGCTGTTAGTAACAGCCGCATGCCTCGAAACCGGTGCCATCGATCCGGCGCTTTCCCACGCGCCCTGGTCCATTTTTGCGCGGCGGCGGCGACCGTCGTCCTCGTCGCCGTTTCGTATCCGGCCGCAGCAGCCCAGTCGCATCATGCGATGGTCGTGGCCGAGGGCGACCTCGCCGCCAAGGCCGGCCTCGAAATCCTCGAGCGCGGCGGCAACGCCGTCGATGCTGCCGCCGCGGTGTCGCTCGCGCTCGGCGTGACCAACTCAGGGTCATGCGGCATCGGTGGCGGCGGTTTCATGCTCATCTATTGGGCGAAAACCGGCAAACTCTACGGCCTCGACTATCGCGAACGGGCGCCCGCCGTGGCCAGCGCGACGATGTACATACGTGACGGCAAGCCGGCGGAGGAACTCGCGCGCACCGGTCCGCTGGCCGTCGCCGTTCCGGGTGAAATCGCGGGATTGGACGCAGCCTTGCGGCGGTTCGGCTCCATGCCCTTCAGCCAGGTCGCCGCCCCCGCGATCAAACTGGCGCGCGCCGGCTTTCCCTTGAGTCCGCACATGGCGCGGGACGTAAGTCTGACAGCGGCGACGATCGCGCAGGATCCCGGCTTTCGCGCGGTGTTTTTCGACGCCGGCGGATCGCCGCTCAAGGCGGGCGATATGGTCTATGACCGCAATCTGGCCGCCCTCATGGAGCGGTTGGGCGATGAGCCGGTCAAGAGCTTCTATCACGGCGAGGTCGCCGGCGAGATCGCGGCCTACATGAAGGACCACGGCGGCCTGCTTACGGCACAGGACCTCGCTGCCTATACGCCGGTGTGGCGCGATCCCATCCATCTGGCGCATCACGGCTACGACGTCTACACGATGCCGCCGCCGTCGTCGGGTGGCGTGGTGTTGGAAATTCTCGGGATGTTCGGGTCGGGACATATGGCGGGGCTGGGCGTCGATTCGCCACCCTACCTCGCACAGCTAATCGAGCTGATGCGCCAGGGCTTCATCGATCGCGACCGTTACGCTGACCCGGCCTTCGTCACGGTGCCGATCGCCTTCCTGCTTTCCTCCGCGCACCTCGCCG
>DASPQS010000290.1:0-4736 GCA_035624865.1 Binataceae bacterium (SeqCode)
AAGGCACAATGAAAAAAATCACTCCCGGCCTGCGGATGCCCCCCGAAGCCGTCGGCCGGGCCGTTTTGATGATCCTCGGCGACAATCCGTGCTCGACTCGTATCGACCTCATCCAATGGAAGGGTCCGAATACCGAGGGCCGCGCCTACCCCCATCTGTGGCACGCCGGGATGTGCCGAATCGCGCTTCGCACCAGAACCCTGAAGAAGGACTACGAGGACCTGAAAGCCAAGGGCCTCGAGTTCTGGACCGAGCCCATCATGGTCACGCTGAAGGACGGCAAGGAAGAGGGTTTCGTCTGCTGCACCGACCCCGACGGCACCGTCATCGAGTTGATCCAGGTTTAGACCGCCATGGCGATGCGCATTCCCTGGATTCGGCGCTCCGCGCTCCAGCGAGTCGAGGAAAAGATCGTCGCGGGCGCCACGATGCGCGACTACGAGGAGGTCGCGCAGTTCACCCTCAAGCCCGACGACCTCGAACAGCTCCTCAAGACGCAGACCGAATGCACGTTCATCTGGCGGATGCGCGACGGCTCGCCCATCGGCATCGTCATGAGCTACGTCTGGCGCGACGGCAAGGCCTGGATGACCGCCAGCAGCCAGCGTCCACGCGTCGCCGCCGTCCGCCGCGACGACCGGGTCTCCGTCGTCGTCTCCTCTGCCGGCACCGAGCTGCCCCCGCGCACTGCGACCATCCGCGGGCGCTGCAAACTCTACGAGGACGGCGAAACCAAGCGCTGGTTTTATCCCGAGCTCGCCAAGGCCCTGATCCCCGGCAACGAGCAACGTCAGGCGCGCTTCATTAAGATGCTCGATTCCCCGCGGCGCGTAGTGATGTGCGTCGTGCCGGAGAAATTCATTACGTTCGACTCGCAAAAAATGGGTAACTACTGGCGCGGGGGCGCCGAACCAGAATAGCTACTTCACGCGTCCGCCGTTTATTTGCAGGCGCAGGAGGATTCATGGCCCAACAGCTCTATAACAAATCGCTGCTCTCCGCTGATTCCCACATTATGGAACCGCGCGATCTGTGGGAGAAACGAATCGATCAAAAGTGGCGCGACAAGGCACCCCGCATCGCGATGCTCGACGAGAGCGGCGACTATATCGTGATCGAAGGAATGCGTCCGCGGCCGCTCGCCTTCGAGGGTCCGATGGCCGATCTCAAGGCGCAGGGCATGGAAATTCCTGTACCCAAGGGCTACCGCTACGAACAGAACCGCCCCGGCAGCTGGGATCCCAACGAACGCCTCAAGGACCAGGACCTCGACGGTGTTTCCGGTGAGGTGATCTATCCCGGCGTCGGTCTGCATATTGTGCGTGCCCCCGACGCCGAATACATCTACGCCTGCTGCCGCGCGTACAACGATTGGCTCGCCGAGTATTGCGCGGTCCATCCCGCGCGGCTTAAAGGCGCGGCGATGTTGCCCAATCGTGGCCCGATCGAATGGGCCGTCAAAGAAGCCCAGCGCGCCGCCAAACTTGGTCTCGCCACCACAATGCTCCCGGCGTGGGTCGACGACCGCCCTTACAACCTCCCCGAATGGGACAAGCTGTGGGCCGCCCTTCAGGACTTGAACCTCGTCTCCAGCATGCACCTGAGCGGACGCGAACCCTACGGCATCGCGCACGGACCCGGTGCCGGCGGCATCAATGTCGGCGTCGTCAAGTTCGGGATGTACGACACGATTATGCGCATCATTTGGGGCGGCGCGCCGATGCGCTTCCCGAAACTCAAGTGGTCGATGGTCGAGGGCGGCATCGGCTGGATCGCCTCGGTCCTCCAGTTCATGGACAACTGGTGGGACGACCATCACGGTTGGATGCAACCGAAGCTCGCCGAGAAGCCCAGCTTCTACTTCCATCGCCAGTTCTTCGCGACCTTCGAGAACGACCGCGCCGGCGTCCTCACGCGCGAGATGATCGGCGTCGAAAACCTGATGTGGGGTTCCGACTACCCGCACACCGAAGGCGTATGGCCCTATTCGCGCAAAAAGGTCGCCGCCGACTTCGCCGATATCCCCGAGGCCGACACCCGCAAGATGGTCCACGACAACGTCGCGCGCGTGTTCGGCTTCCCGATGAATTGATTCGCGGCTATGGCGACCGAATCCCTCAAGAACAAAGTCGCGATCGTCGGCGCCGCCGACACCGAGGTCGGCGTTGTCCCGAATCTGAGCGCCACCCAGCTTTACGTCAAGGCCGCCCGCCTCGCCCTCGACGACGCCGGCATTACCAAGAACGATGTCGACGGCCTGATTACCTGCGTCTCCTGGGCCGAGCCCTACCTCTACCACGCCGAGATGATCGCCGAGTACATGCAGATTTTCCCGCGCTACTGCATCACCGCGCCCTCCGGCGGCGGCACCACGCTCGCCATCATGCATCATGCGGCCTCCGCGATCGTAACCGGCATATGCAACACCGTCCTCATCACGATGGCCGACAGCCAGGTCTCCGGCCTCTCCCGCGACAAGGCCATCGAGGCGATGGCGACCGCCGGCCATCCCCAATTCGAACGCCCCTACGGTCCGCCGATTCCCGCGTTCTACGCCCTGCTCGCCCGCGCGCACGAGCACGCCTACGGCACCACCGCGGCGCAACGCGCCGCCGTCGCCGTCGCATGCCGCAAACACGCGTCGCTTAATCCGGCCGCGCAGATGCGCAAACCCATCACCGTCGACGACGTCCTCAATTCGCGCATGATTGCCGACCCGCTCCATCTGCTCGACTGTTCGCTCGTCAGCGACGGCGGCGCCGCCATCGTGATGACCTCCGCCGAACGCGCCTGCGATTTCAGGAAAAAGCCCGTCTATCTGCTCGGCACCGGCGAAGGCCATTCCCACGAGCACGTCAGCCAGGCAGTCAGCCTCACCACCTCCGCCGCCAAAGACGCCGGGCAGCGCGCCTACGCGATGGCCGGCCTTACCCCCAAGGACATCGACGTCGCCGAGCTCTACGACTGCTTCACTCCGGTCGTGATTATCGAGCTCGAGGACCTCGGCTTCTGTCCCAAGGGCGAAGGCGGACGTTTCGTCGAGAACGGACGCATCGAACTCGGCGGCGATCTTCCCATCAATACCCACGGCGGCCTGCTCTCGCACTGCCACCCGGGCCATCCCGGCTCGATGTTCTCGATTACCGAAGCCGTCCGCCAGTTGCGCGGCGAATCCGGTCCGCGCCAGGTGGGCGGGGCGAAGCTCGCGCTGGTCCACGCTCAGGGCGGCATCATGTCCACCCATTGCACCGCGATCCTCGGGAGCGAACGAGCCTGATGGCCGAACAAATCAGCAAGCCGATCCCGGCGCCGACCCTCGAAACCCGCCCCTACTGGGAGGGATGCCACCAGCACGAGTTGCGCATCCAGCAATGCGCCGTCTGCGCGCACTATCAATTCTATCCGCGCCTCTACTGCTCGAAATGCTTCAGCGACAAGGTCGAATGGGTCAAAGCCTCGGGGCGCGGTAAGGTCTCGACCTTCACGATCGTGCGGCGCCCGGTTTCGCCCGCCTTCAAGGACGACGTTCCCTACGTCGTCGCGCTCGTGACGCTCGAGGAAGGCCCCACGATGATGACCAACATCGTCGGCTGTCCGCCCGAAAAGGTCGAAATCGGGATGCCGGTCGAAGTCACCTTCGAGGACTGGACCGAGGAAATCTCGATCGCGAAATTCCGCCCCGCCGCCTGATTCCTGTTTTTTTTCACGGGCGAGAGGTTGCACCCTTCGTAGCTTTGTGCTACGACTTGTGCGTCCGTCGCGGGGAAGACAGTGGACGAAATTCTGATCCGTCTCTCGGGCGCTACGCGCGCCCAGGCGGCCGGCTATGCGGGAAAACTGGGAGCTGAGCTCCGGCAATTGCACGACGTCGACGTTCGAACATCACGCGGGCGGAGGCGAACGCAGGACTCCGGCGCCACCCTCGATCTAATCTTCTGCGGCTCGGCCATCACCGAGCTGGCTAAAGGGATTGCGTCATGGCTGACCCGCAACTCCGCCGCTAAAATCGAGATTACTCATCCAGACCGAAGCCGCATTCTGCTTGCGAATCTCGACGACCGTGATGCAGCCGCGATAGCCAAAGCGCTCAAGCCGAATCATCACGAACCAGTTTCGCGGGACTCCACGGGGCTTTCTCGTCCCCGCCCATCGATCGAACCGGAACGCCGCACTGCCCGCGGGCGAGGATAACTCCCTCCCCCGCCCTCACGGAGCCGGGAAATATCTGCTCCGCAGCCCGCGCGCCACGTCCACCAGCCCGATCATCACCGGAACCTCGATCAACGGGCCGATTACCGCCGCAAAAGCCTCTCCGCTGTCTATCCCGAAGGTCGCGACCGCAACCGCGATCGCCAGCTCGAAATTGTTCGACGCCGCCGTGAACGAAAGCGTCGCGCACTGCGGATAGCTCGCGCCCGCCCGCGGGCTTAGCGCGAACGACACCGCGAACATGATCACGAAGTAGAGCAGCAGCGGAATCGCTATCCGAACCACGTCCAGCGGTAGCTTCACGATCGCTTCGCCCTTGATCGAGAACATCACCACGATCGTGAACAGCAGAAAGATCAACGTGAGCGGGCTTATCTTCGGCACGAACTCGCTCCTGTACCAGCTCTTTCCCTTAAGCCGCGTCAGAATCGTCCACGTCGCCAGCCCCGCAACGAACGGCGCGCCGAGATAGATCCCGACACTCTCCGCGATATCGCCCATCGTCACGTGTACGATCATGCCGCCCA
>DASPQS010000291.1:0-3714 GCA_035624865.1 Binataceae bacterium (SeqCode)
GATCTGTCGGCCCGAGGAATCCCGATAAAGGTACGGCTCGCCGAGCCGCACCGCCTTTCGATCGGTGCGTCTCTTGTAGTCCTCGAACATTTCGGGGAAGCGCCGTTTGAACTGCTCGGCTACGCCCTTCCCCATGACGCCGACGCAATTGGTCGTATTCACCAGGGATTGCGCCCGGCTTTCGAATAAATCTCCGATCAACGCCCTGAACATGGCAATTGATTCCCTTAGTGAAAGAATAGCACCGGATTCGGAGTGACCGGCAGAGCTAATTCGAGACGATCCACGCGGATTTTCGCCGCTTGGTCGACGACGTAGGCGCCGGTCAGGAACCGCGTCTCCACGCGCTGGGGAACCAGGACCTCGGCGCATTTCCGCGAACTGTGCCGGAAATAGGCAACCGGGTCGCCTGGATGCCGCCAATCCATCGCATAGATGGCGTCGAAGTCCAGCAATTGCCACTGCCGGGGATGCAGAAAGCGAACGTAAGCGCTGGCCGCATTTTGATCGGATATGACGGTACCTTCGAGTTCGAGCACTTGCGTCGAAACTCGCAACACACAGAGTGTAGGTGCCTCATCCTTGCGCTTGAACAGCATCGGATTGCGGGCGTGGAAGTAAAGATTCGCATACTGATGGAGCTTCAAACCCCCGGGCACCTGTTTCTGGTCCCGCCTATCCTGCACCGGCTGCAGAGCGACGGAATGATGTGGAAGCTTCGCGGCGCGTTCGTGCGACAGAATGCCATGCGCCATCACCGAGCCAAGATTTGCAATCGGCATGATGCAATGGAGTTCGGTGACGCGCGGATCCAAAGCTACGCGCTCCTGGCGTGTGGCTACTCAACATTCCCGCCACCGCAAGCCCGGTCAAGCCTGGCGATGGGTCACGGGCGCTCCCACCGCATCCTTCGCGGCTCGGCCTTCCGCCTTCGCGCGTTGCGCTACGGCGGACGAGTCGGCGAGCGCCTCAGGATGAGGAAAATAGCTTCACGGCTCGCCGAGCAACGTAGCGACGTCGCGGCGCAAGGCGTTAAGCTTGCTTTCGACGACGCCCCAGACCAGGAGGTCGTCGACATTGTTGTAACCGTGGATCAGGATATTACGAAACGCGATGATGCGCTGATGCTCGCCAATCCGCGCGGCGACGATCTCGTCGCGTTTTGCGAGTCGAAGCAACGCCTCGCCGACAATCTCGAATTGCCGTTCGACCGCGGCGCGGAGCATCGGGTCTTGCATATAATCGGCGAACGTTTTGCCGGCGGTGAACTGCGCGATCAGCTCGGCCGCCCGGGCGATGTCCTCGAGATATTTCTTGGTCTCAGGCGGCATAGAGCGGCGCCTTGGTGCGTTCGACGCTCTGGCGGAAATAGCGATTACGGATCGAGGCGGCGGAAACCAAATCCGCGGGCCTGCCGAACAGCTCTTCCAATCCCTCCTTGAGGCCGAAATAGGCGTCGACATAGGCGCCCGGCTGCAACGGCTCGAATTCGACCAGAAAATCGAGGTCGCTGCGCGCCGGGTCGAAGCCCTCGCCGCGCGCCGCCGAGCCGAACACGTCGAGGCGGCGCACATGGAAGCGGCGACACAATTCCTGCAATTCCTCGCGACGTAACGCAATATCGGCGATCATCGGCCGCTCCATGGTCGGAAGCGAGTATAGCACGGTCGCCTCCGAGGCCCGCGCGGGGCTTGTCGTCGGGCCGCATCCTTCGAGGCTCGGCCTTCCGCCTTCGCGCTCTGCGCTACGGCGGACGAGTCGGCCGAGCGCCTCAGGATGAGGGTTCGCCAGCGCCCGCTGGCAATCTGCCGCCGGTTGTGCACACTTTTGGAGGTTGCAATAAGGTAACGTATAGGGTACTTTATGAGTGAGATCGCGATCAGGTCGTTCGTCGAGGCGGACGGCCGGGTCCCTTTCCAAGTCTGGCTCGATGCGCTCGACCGGCAGGCCCAGGCGAAGATTGACCTTGCCCTGTACCGGCTTGCGCAGGGCAATCGTGCGCACGTCAAAGGCGTGGGCAGCGGCGTGGCCGAGTTGAAAGTGGATTTCGGCCCGGGCTATCGGATTTATTTCGGTCAGGATGGCGAGGCGCTCGTGATCCTGCTCGCCGGCGGTACCAAGAAGCGGCAGAGCCAAGACATCATGACCGCCAAGGTCCGCTGGGCCGAATACAAGGCGCGAAAGGCTCTCCATCATAAGTGAGGTCAATATGGTTCTCACCGTCAACTTTAGGGATCACGTCAAAGCCAGGATCGAAGCCGATCCGGAATTCCGCGCGGCGCTCTTACAGGAGGCGGTGCAGACCTTGATCGAAGGCGACGTCAGCACGGCGCGCGCGGTGTTGCGCGATTTCATCAATGCGACCATCGGCTTTCCGGCCTTGGCCAAGGCGACGGGAATTCCGCCCAAAAGCCTGATGCGCATGTTCGGACCCAAAGGCAATCCGACCGCCGCCAATCTGTCCGAGGTCATCCGGGTGCTGCAGAAGAAGACCGGCGTGCAGCTCGAGGTCCGCGCCTCGGCCGCTTGAACGCTTCGGCCCCGCTTACCCGGCTCCCCCCGATCAAGTCGGGGGTCGCCGGCCTCTCCCCGCTGGGGAGAGGCGAATTTTTACCGGTAGCTTGTTGAGTCCAAACCGCGTTGCCACTCCGGCCGAATCCGCGTATATACATAGCGTGTAGACTGTCTACACAGGCTGTGTAGAACGGAGGCAGCGATGGCCCTGCACATCCGCGACGAGCGCGCCGCAACGCTGGCCCGCCGTTTGGCCAAGCGCAAGGGCACGACCATGACGCGCGCCGTGGTCGAGGCGCTGGAAGGCGCGCTCAAGCGCGAGGAGCGGCCGTTGCGCGAGCGCCTCGCCGAGATCGCCGCGGAACTGGATCGCATCGGCGACCGCGCCCACGGCCACACCCCCACCAAGCAGGAAATCGACGAACTCTGGGGCAACGAGTGATTTTCGTCGACACGTCGGCCGTGATCGCCATCCTCGCGCGCGAACCTGACGGCGTGTCGCTGGCTGACAAATTGGGACAGGAGCGTGAGTGCCTTACCGCCGGCCACGTCATTCTCGAATCGGCGATGCGGCTTTCTTCAATGTTCAAGATTTCGCCAACCGCAGCCGGTTCACGCGTCGCCGCGCTGATCCGGGAAAGCTCAATTCGCATCGTTCCGATCGATGAAAACGTCGCCTACGTCGCGGTCGCGGCGTTCGAGCGCTACGGCAAAGGTCGCAAGGGCCGCGCCGGCCTGAATTTCGGCGACTGCCTGTCCTACGCCTGCGCCAAGGTGCACGGCGCGCGGCTTCTGTTCAAAGGCGACGACTTCGCGCACACCGATATTGCCAGGGCCTGAGCACGGCAGGCCACGATGCCGCGCGTGAGTAAGTTCCTCACCCTGCAGCGCGCGAAGCACGTAGGGTAGGCAAAATCGTCCGCTCGGCGAAACCGCGTGGGCACCGCGCCGCACGATCCCCGGTCGGAGCCGGGGACAGGTTTTGCTCACGCGTCCGCGCTGCGCAAGGCGGTGCCCATCCTACGGCTGCTGTCGCAATCACGGAGACGTGATCGTGATCTCTATCACCGTTGTGTTGACAATGGTCACCGCTATTGTTACATAGCACCCATCCCGCTCATCGAGGACGCCTTTCGCGAAGGTATTCCCGAGAGACGGAGCGGGTGCGGTCCCGCGGGCTCGGCCATACACCGGCTCCCG
>DASPQS010000292.1:0-11874 GCA_035624865.1 Binataceae bacterium (SeqCode)
TGCGCGAAAGGGGCTCCGCTTTTTGATTGAGGCGTGGCCGGCGCTTGACGTGAATGCACATCTCGTCGTGGCTGGCGCCGACCGCGCGATTGGTTCGTACCAGCGCCTGGCGCGCCGGCTCGACGTCGCCGGCCGCGTACATTTTCTTGGTCCCCAGGGCCGCATCGATCAAATCTTCGTCGCGACCGACGGGCTCGCGCTGCCCTCGCTGTTCGAGCCTTTCGGCAATGTGATCATGGAAGCGATGGCCTCGGGGCTACCCGTGCTCTGCAGTACCGCCTGCGGCGCCGCCGAGACGCTGCCGCAGGATTTCCGCGAATTCGTCGTTAGCGATCCTGCCGACATCGGCGAACTCACCCGCCGCATGAAGGCGCTGCTGTCCGTGCGCGGCGACCTCGCTGGAGTGGCACGCGCCACCGCCGAGCAATTCACCTGGGAACGCTACGGCAGGGAAGTGCTCGTCTTGCTCGAGCGCCTGTAGTCACCATTGGCGCGCAGACCGTCGAGGATTCCGCGCGCGATGGCGAGTCGCTTTTCCTCGCGGGCGCGACGCTCAGCACGAGCTCCGAGCGTTCGCGCTGCCAACAGCCGGACCGCAGCGACCATGGCGTCCAGCCGGGCCTTAACCGGCGAATGAGATTCGTGGAGCGTGCGGCAAAAGCCGCGCTCGTGGGCGATGCGAATGAAGCGGGCACGATCGGCCCGCGCTGGATCGACTTCATGATAGACGATCGCCCGTGGCGCGTAACCTATCCTGAAGCCGGCGCGCCGCAGCCGCTGCGACATTTCGGTCTCTTCCTCATGACCGGCGGCTCCCGGACCGAGCCGCTCGTCGAACGGCCCCACCTGCCGCAAGGCGGCCGCGCGAAACGCCATATTGGCGCCAATTACCCCGCGAACCTCGATCACCTCTTCGCCGTGGTCGACGATGGGCAAATCGAGATAGGCGGCAGCCGCACCCACCTTCTCTATCGGATCCTCCACCGGTAGAATTCGCCCCTTCATTGCGGCGAACTCCGGATGCGCGCCAAAGAAAGCTTCGACCTCCGCGATATAGTCCGGCGCCACCACCAGGTCGTCGTCGAGACATACGATGATTTCGCCACGGGCCTCGGCGATGGCGCGATTCTGCACGCGGCATTTGCCGGGCCTTGGATCGTGCAGATGAATCGGCGCAACGGTCGCGATCTCCACTGGCGACGGCGCCGCCGTGCCGTTTTCCGCTATGAGCAGCTCATGCCGACCCGGCTCAATTTGCGGCTCGAGACTGCGCGCTAGCCGCGCGACCGATTCTGGCCGCGCGCGCGTCACTATGATCACCGAGACGTTCACCCGCCTATCCCCGCTCCGTTTTGCCCCGCGATATCGCGCCGGAAACGCATCACGATATTCTCGTCCATCAGGCAGCTTGCGCTCGTCATCAGGCGGAACAACTCGCGGTTGATATCACGCTGCGCGGAGTCTTTCTCGCCGCGCACGTAAAGCATCCAGGAATACGCCGCGATCAGCGGATAGAAGACCGGCGCCAGCAGCTTTGCTTTGAACTTGCGCCTGCTGCGTCCGAGCGCATCGAGGCTGAGTCCTGCCCCATGCCCCATCCAGTGGAAATCGTTGAGGCCCATCACGTGCCAATTGCGCCCGTCCTCGACTCTGTAGCGATAGGGCAGGGGAGCGCGCCGACCCTTGTAGAACCCACTCAGCAGATGATGAAGCCGCGAACTCACGTTGAGCCGGTTGGGCGTCGTGATTACCGCGACACCGCCGGGGCGAAGCACCCGTGCGATCTCGTGCAGCACGTGCGGGATATCGGCCAGATGTTCGACCACTTCGAGCATCAACACCAGGTCGAAGCTCTCGGGGCGAAACGGCAGCCCGCTATTCAGATTGACCGCCACCCATCCGGGACGCCGCGGACGCATCTCGGTAGTGATTACCCGCCATCCCCGTTCCGCCAGCATCCTGGTCGACAGGCCGTCGCCCGCGCTTATATCCAGCGCCAGTCCGGGCGCCATCCTGGTGGGAATAATTTCGATTGCTCCGCGAACCCGCTCGCTCATGATATTCTCGAAGAGTGTAGCGCGGATGGTTCGATGTCTCGACCGGGGCGGCTCAGCTGCGATCCGGCTTGAATTGCTCCACGCAGCCGAATAACTCTTATCATTCGCCGGGCCCGCGAGAGTGGCGGAATGGCAGACGCGCAAGGCTCAGGACCTTGTGAGGGCAACCTCGTGGGGGTTCAAGTCCCCCCTCTCGCACCATCCACCCCGTTGGTTACTTCGTCTCGGTTAAATATGATCGGTGCGGCGAACGATTGAGGTCGCTTTCCGCAGCCGCCGAACCGGCGCGCTGCGCAACCTCGCGGAAGGACGGCTGGAGCGCTTTGGAACTCAGCAAGACATTCGATCCCAAATCGGCGGAGGATCACTGGTTTCAGCTCTGGATCGACCGCGGCTATTTCAAGGCTGACGCGGCTCGCCCCGGCCCGGTCTTCTCGATCGTTATTCCCCCGCCCAACGTCACCGGCGCGCTCCATCTCGGCCACGCCCTCAACAGCACGATTCACGACGTAATCGTGCGGATGCGCCGGATGCAGGGTTACAACACGCTCTGGCTCCCGGGCACCGACCACGCCGGAATCGCGACGCAGAACGTGGTCGAACGCGAAATCGCCAAGGACGGCAAGACCCGCCACGACCTCGGGCGCGAGAAATTCGTCGATCGCGTCTGGCAATGGCGCGAGACCTACGGCGGCAAGATTCTCCACCAGTTGCGCCGGCTCGGCGCCTCCTGCGACTGGAGCCGCGAGCGCTTCACCCTCGACGAAGGGCTTTCCCGCGCCGTCACCAGGGTCTTCGTGATGCTCTATCGCGAGGGCCTGATCGAGCGCGACTATCGTCTGATTAACTGGTGTCCGCGCTGCGAAACCGCGCTCTCCGATCTCGAAGTCGATCACAAGGACGCGCCGGGCAACCTCTGGTATATACGCTATCCGCTGAGCGACGGCTCGGGCGCAATCGTCGTCGCGACCACGCGGCCCGAGACGCTGCTCGGCGATACCGCCGTCGCGGTGCATCCCGAGGACGATCGCTTTCGTGCGATCGTCGGCAAAACCGTGCGGCTTCCGCTGATGGACCGCGATATTCCGATCGTGGCCGACGCCGCCGTCGACAAGGAATTCGGCACCGGCGCGGTCAAAATCACGCCCGGCCACGACTTCAACGACTTCGATCTCGGCCGCCGCCACAATCTCGCGCAAATCTCCGTGATGGACACGCGCGGCAGGATGTCGGCCGAGGCGGGCACCTATGCGGGACTCACGCGCGAGGATTGCCGCCGTAGGGTTGTCGACGACCTCAAGTCGCAGGGCTTGCTCGAGAAGATCGAGCCGCATCAGCACGCCGTCGGCGCATGTTCGCGCTGCGACACGACGGTCGAGCCGATGCTCTCCTATCAATGGTTCATGCGGGTCAACAAGCCCGGACCCGACGGCAAGTCGCTCGCGGGCGAAGCGATCGCGGCGGTGGAGCAGGGCGCCACCACTTTCCACCCGAAATTCTGGGAGAACACCTATTTCTCCTGGATGCGCAATCTCCAGGACTGGTGCATCTCGCGGCAGTTATGGTGGGGCCACCGAATCCCCGCGTACTGGTGCGAGCGATGCGAGGATTCGCCGCCGATCGTCGCCGAGGAACGGCCGCATTCGTGTCCCAAATGCGGCGGCGGCGACCTGCGCCAGGACGAGGACGTCCTCGATACCTGGTTCTCGTCGGGGTTGTGGCCCTTTTCGACTCTGGGATGGCCCGACGAGACAGTCGATCTCAAGACCTACTACCCGACCAGCCTGCTCATCACCGGCTTCGACATAATTTTCTTCTGGGTCGCTCGCATGATGATGTTCGGGATCAAGTTCGCCCGGGGCGAAAGCGGCGATCTCAAGGACCGCGTTCCTTTCCGCGACGTTTTCATCACGCCGCTGGTGCGCGACCAGTACGGCAAGAAGATGACGAAGTCGCGCGGCAACGTGGTCGATCCGCTCGATATCATGGACCGCTTCGGCACCGACGCCGTGCGCTTCACGCTCGCGCAATTAACCGTGCAGGGCCGCGACCTGGTTCTTTCCGAGGAACGTTTGACGGCTTCGCGCGCCTTTGCGAACAAAATCTGGAACGCCGCTCGCTTTGTCCTGATGAACCTCGAAGGTGCGCCGCAACCAATCCCGCCCGTCGAAATTCCGAAGCTGAGCCTCGCCGATCGATGGATTCTGAGCCGTCTCGATCATGCCGTGCGCGATGTTACCGCGGCGATCGACGGCTATGAATTCAACACCGCGGCTTTGACGGTCTACCAGTTCATCTGGCACGAGTTCTGTGATTGGTACATCGAACTGTGCAAAGAGCCGCTCAAAGCGGGCGGGGCAGGGCAGGCCGCCGCGCGCTACGTGCTGGTCCATTGCTTCGACCGGATGCTCCGTATTCTGCATCCGTTCATGCCGTTCATCTCCGAGGAAATATGGCAGGCGCTTCGCCCATATCTGAGCGAACCTGACCTGAGCGATCATCTGGCGGTGGCGAAGTTCCCGACACCCGCGGATCGCGACCCGCTCACGCAATCCGAAGCCGCCGCCATGAACCGTTGCATCGAGGCCACCCAGGCGGTCAATTCCTTACGCTCCCTCGTCGGCTATCATCCGGGTCAGCGCGCAACGGCGACCCTCAGGTTCGCTGCGGGAGACGGTGATCGCGGGTTCGAAACCTGGAAAGGCTACGCGATGGCGCTGGGCAAGGTCACGGCGTTCGCACCGCTAGGTATCGGGCAGGAGCGGCCGGCCAGGGTCGTCTTTGCTCCGCTGGGATGGGGCGAAGTGGGTGTCGAGGCGCCCGAAGGCTTCGACTTCGAAAAGGCGCGCACCGTACTGACTAGGAAACTCGAAGAAGTCCGGGGACATCTTGCACGCAACATCGGGCGGTACGAAAATCCCGGCTTCCGTGCCAAGGCCGACGCCGAGACGGTTGCCGAAATCGCGGAGAAGATCGAAGATTTGAAGGCGCAGCAAAAGCTGCTCGAAGGACAAATCGAACAACTCGGTTAGGCAGCCCCGCAAGTGGAACTCATTCACCAACTCGACCTCACCGATCTCATCCGGCGCGCGTTGGCTGAAGACGTCGGCCAGGGTGATATCACCACCGCCGCCACCGTCAGAACCGGCCAGCCCGGCAAAGCCCTGATCACCGTCAAGGAGCCGGGCGGAATCATCTTCTGCGGTGGGCTCGTACTGGAAGAGGTCTTCTCGATGACCGGGGCGGAGCCGGTGATTAACTCGCTGGCTGCCGAAGGCGTGCACCTGCACCAGGGCGCGATCGCCGCCGATATCGAGGGGAAGCTCGCGGGCCTCCTCACGGGCGAGCGGGTCGCTTTGAATTTCGTTCAGCTCATGTCGGGAATCGCCACGATCACCCGCCGCTACGTCGACGCGGTCGCGGGCACACGCGCCAGAATCATCGACACGCGCAAGACCCATCCCGGGCTGCGCGCGATTGAGAAGTACGCCGTGCGCATGGGCGGCGGCATGAACCATCGCTTCGGCCTCGACAGCGGCGTGCTGATCAAGGAAAACCACATCTCCGCCGCCGGCGGCATCCGCAACGCGCTCGAGCGCGCCCGCCGAATCGCCCCGCATACCTTCCGCATACAGATCGAATGCGAAACCATTCCTCAGGTCGACGAAGCGATTCGCAACGGCGCGACCGCGATCCTGCTCGACAACATGAGCATCGAGCAGATGCACAATGCGCGCCGGCTTGCAGGCGACAATGTAATTCTGGAAGCATCGGGGGGCGTTACGCTCGAGACCGTGCGTGCGGTTGCGGAGACCGGCGTCGACCTGATTTCGGTCGGCGCGCTCACCCATTCGGCGCGCGCGATTGACCTGAGCATGCGAATCGAAGCGGGGTAAGTCCTGTACGGGCATTCCCCAAAAATTGGTCACCCAGGCGCGGAGGCGCCGCGCTGGACAAAAAAGAGAGAGGTGCACCGATGGACAAAGCGACATTCCACGCAGAGATCAACAAGATCGTCTCGGAACACCGGCTCAACCAGCATCCCTACGTCAAGCTGGTGAACACCGGTAAGGCTCCGCGCGATCTGCTCAAGGGCTACCCGATTCAGCATTATGAGATGACCGTGCGCGACTCCGCGCCGCTCTCCGCTGTTGCCTATCTGCGGTTGCGCGAACTCGACCAGAAGATCGGCGACGCTTCCGCCAAGGGCTTCGCCGAAGAGGCGCTCGGCCTCTACAGCCATTCGGCCGGCCATACCGAACTGCTCTTCGAGTTGTGGGAAGGCGGTCTAGGGCTTCCGCGCCAGGGGCTTGTCGACTCGGTCGCCTCCGACGACTCGCGCGCCTTCAACGCCTGCATGTACCGCCTGATGTACTTGAAGCCGAAGTTCATCGGCGCGATAGGCCTGATGGAGGAAATCGAGGTCGAAGGCTACAAGGCGCTGATGGAGGGGATGGAGCGCCATTACGGGATCAGGCCCGAGCACCTGCGCTTTCTCTCCGTGCACTACGAGGCGGACAAAGAGCACGGCGAAGGCGGTCATCGGCTGATCGATCGTTTCGTGACTGGTACCGGCCGTGAGGAGGAGTTCCTGGCCGAGGCGCGATGTCTCGCGCATTTTTTCTGGAAGGGCTTCGACTCGATGATGACGGTCTAGGCCGAGGCCTCGAGTGTAGAGTGTAGCCGCACGATGCCATTCAATCCTTACCAGGAGATCGAAACCGGTGGACCTGGCCGGATTGGATGGCAGATCCATTATTTTGAGGAAGTCGGCTCGACCCAGCGGGTCGCCGCCGAGATGGCGGAGCAGGGCGCCGCACAAGGCACCGTCGTCATCGCCGAACTCCAGACGGCCGGACGCGGACGGCTTGGGCGTTCATGGCATTCGCCGCCGGGCGTGAACCTCTACGCCACCATCATCCTGCGTCCGAAAATTCCGCTGATCGAAGTCCCGCGCCTGAGCCTGGTCGCCGGTCTGGCCGCCGCGGAGGCGCTCGAGACCGTCGCGCCAGGCATCGTTACGCTCAAGTGGCCCAACGACGTGTGGCTCAACGGACGCAAAGCCGGCGGCATCATCGCCGAGGCCATAACGGACTCGCGCGAGCAACTCGCGTGCGTCCTGCTCGGCATCGGACTCAATCTGAATCTGGCGCTCGAGGACCTGCCGCCCGATCTGCACGGCAAGGCGACCTCCGTCAGGATTGCGACCGGCCGCCTGTGTGATCGGGCGGCCATCGCGTCGGCGCTTTTTAATCGGCTTCACTCTCGCTATATGGAAGCGGAGGCCCACGGCTTCGCGGCGGTGCGGCCGGCTTTCGAGCGTTACATGGCGCTCAGGGGCCGGCGCGTAACCGTGGTCGAAGCCGGCACGCCGGTTGCGGGCATGGTTCGCGGTATCGGCGTGGACGGCGCCCTGCTGCTCGAGACGGAGGCCGGAACGGTCCGCGTGATGGCGGGCGACGTGACCGTCGAAGGAGCCTACGAATAGCGCGGGGCCGGCCTCGACGTTGCCGTCGCGATAAGTGCCGGCAGCGCGGATTGTGTGCGCCCACAAGTGCGTTACGAAAATGTTGCACCGAGGTGAATCGACATGGCAGTGGAGGAAATCGGACGCCTGAGAACCATCGCCCTCGTTGGTCAGGGCGGCACCGGCAAGACCCAGTTGGCCGAAGCGATGCTCTTCACGGCCGGCGCAATTACCCGTCTCGGCCGGCCCGACGACGGCACGGCGCAGATGGACTTCGAGCCCGAGGAACTTTCCCGCCATATCTCGATCAGCTCCTCGTTCCATCATTTCAACTGGAAGAAGACCGAAGTAATTCTCGCCAACACCCCTGGGTACGCCGCCTTTCTGCCCGACAGCTTCGCCACGATGCGTGCGGTGGACGGCGTCGTGTTCGTCGCCAGCGCGGGTGGCGACTTGAAAGTCGAATCGGAAAAGATCTTCGACGAAATCAACAAGCTTGGCCTGCCGCGGATCGCTTTCGTCTCGCGACTCGATCGCGAGCGGATGAGCTTCGACGCGGCAATGAAGGACCTCGAAAAGGCGCTCGCCGCCAAGCCGGTCGCGCTGACGCTGCCGATCGGCGAGGAAGCGGCGTTTAGCGGCGTTATCGACGTGCTCGCGATGAAGGCGCTCAAGTACGCCGACACCTCCGGCAAGGCCACTGAAGAGGAGTTAAGCGGCGATCCGAAGGCGCGCGCCGACGAAGCGCGCATGAAGCTTTGCGAAGCCGTCGCCGAAACCGACGACGCGCTGCTCGAAAAATATCTCGATAAGGGCGAGCTCGAGGAGGGAGAACTGCGCGCTGCGCTTCACGCCGCGGTGCTCGCCGGCAAACTGACTCCGGTGCTCTGCGGTTCCGGCGCGAAGAATATCGGCGTCGGACCGCTGCTCGACGCCGTCGCCACGCTCGAGCCCGCGCCGAACGAGCGTCCCGCGATAAAGGGGCAGGGCGGCAATGGCAGCGCGGCTGAGCGCGTGCCCGATCCCGCCGCGCCCTTCAGCGCATTCGTGTTCAAGACGGTGATCGATCCGTTCGCCGGCAAGCTCTCGATTTTCCGCGTGGTCTCGGGCCGAGGCAGCAGCGATGCCACGGTGCTCAATTCCACGCACGGATCGAAGGAACGCTTCGGCCAGTTGCTGCGGCTCGAGGGCAAGAAGCAGTCACCGCTCTCCGCGGCGCTCCCTGGTGAGATCGTCGCGGTGGCCAAACTCAAGGACACGACCACCGGCGACACGCTCTGCGACGAAAAAAATCCGGTGGTCTTCGCGGCGCCCGAAAAGTCCCCGCCCGTGATCTCCTTCGCGATCCGGCCGAAGACGCGCGGCGACGAGGAGAAGGCGTCGCAGGCGCTGCAACGGCTGGTCGAGGAGGATCTGGCGCTCGCAACCCATCGCGATCCTCAGACTCATGAGATCATTTTGTCCGGCACCGGCCAGATGCATATCGAGGTCACGGTCGAGAAGCTCAGGCGCAAGTTCAACGTCGACGTCGAGCTGCAAGCGCCCAAGGTTCCCTACAAGGAGACCATCAAGGGCCGCGCCGAAGCGCAGGGCAAGTACAAGCGCCAGTCGGGCGGCCGCGGCCAGTACGGTGATTGCTGGCTGAAGGTTGAACCGCTTCAGCGCGGTGCCGGCTTCGAGTTCGTCGACAGCATCGTCGGCGGCGTGATTCCGCGGCAGTTTATCCCGTCGGTCGAAAAGGGCGTGCGCAACACTCTCGTCGAAGGTTATCTCGCGGGTTTCCCGATGGTCGACGTCAAGGTCACGGTGTTCGACGGCAGCTACCACGACGTCGATTCCTCCGATATGGCCTTTCAGATCGCGGCCTCGATGGGCCTCAAGAACGCGTTCGAAAAGGCCAGGCCGATTCTGCTCGAACCGGTAATGGCGATCGAGGTCTCGTGTCCCGACGAATGCATGGGCGACGTCATCGGGGACCTGAACTCGCGGCGCGGGCGCGTGCTCGGGATGGACAGCAAGGGCAACGGGCAGGTGATCAAGGCGCTGGTCCCGATGTCCGAGATTCTGAAATATGCTCCCGACCTGCGGTCCATAACCTCGGGGCGCGGATCGTTCGAGGCGCGCTTCTCCCATTACGACGAGGTGCCCCCGCCGATCACCGAGAAGGTGGTCAAGGAAGCGAAGGAAGCCAAGGAGGCCCACCGGGCGCAGGCCTGATTCGTCAGGCGGGGGAGGCGGCCGGGCGTGTCGCGTAGCCGGTCCGGCGTTGCTAGCATAGGTGAAGGATTTCACCCTTAGCAGCAACGCTATTTGGTGATGTATTGGGGGCGACAGTCTGGGGATAGACTGGGCGAGGGCCTGCTCGTACCGGCTTGCATATGGCGTCGGTCGGAAGGACGATTTTCCTGCTTGGGCTGGTCCTGGTTGCGATCGGGCTGGTGGTGTGGGGGGCGTCGTCGGTGCCGATGCTGTCGCGGCTGGGGCGGCTGCCGGGGGATATTTACATACGGCGCGGAAACTTCACGTTTTACTTTCCGATCACCACGGCAATCCTGGTGAGCATCGTTGTGTCCGTGATATTCGCCTTGCTTAGGCGCTAGTGGGATGACGGAAACAGCCGAAGTCCAACTAAGGCGTACCGAGCTGAAGCGCCGGCGGCGCGAGCTGGTGGCGGTCGCGGCGGCGTCGGCGACGTTGATCGCGTTCGTGCTGGCGCAGACGCAACTGCCGCCGCTGAGCTCGCACACCTCGCTGGTTTCAAACCTTGTTGTAATTCTGTTGTTCGACCTCAGCTTTCTGCTGCTGGGGCTGATGCTGCTGCTGGTCGGGCGCAATCTGGCCAAGGCGATTTTCGAACGCCATCGCGGGCTTATCGGTTCCAAGCTGCAGGCGCGGCTGGTGTTCGGTTTTATCGCGGTGGCGCTGGTGCCGAGCCTGTTCCTGCTTTACGTCTCGGACGCGTTTCTGAACGCCGACGTCAACAACTGGTTTAATCCCGAATACGAGCGGGTGCTGGACGATTCGCTGGAAATCGCGAAGGTCTACTACCTGAATTCGGCGAACAATGCGGCGCATTTCGCGCGCGTGCTGGCCGAGCGGATCCAGACACACGGACTGCTGGAGCCGGAGCAGCACGCCCGGCTGCGCAGGTTCCTCGAGCGGTCGCAACAGGAATACAACCTGGGCACGATCGAGATCTTCTCGCGCCAGCGCGGGCTGGTGATGCTGATCCTGAGTCCGCGCACTCCCACCGGAATCGGGGTCTCGCCCGACTCGGAGATCGTGAAGGGGACGCTGGGCGGGCGGGCGATGACGCGCACCGATCGGCTGGGTAAGTCCGATGTGGTGCGGGGCAGTGCGCCGATTTATTCGTCGGCCGACTCGGATGCGGTGGCGGGGGCGATCGTGATCGACTACTACCTGCCCAAGAGCCTGGCGTCGCGGGCGGCGGGGATTTCCCGAACCTTCGAGGATTACTTTCAGTTGCGAATCCTGCGCCAGCCGATCACCCACAGCTATATCCTCGCCCTGATTCTGATCGGGCTGGCGGTGATGGTGCTGGCGAGCTGGTTCGGGATTTACCTGGCGCGCGGGATCACCGGGCCGATCCAGCTGCTGGCGCGGGGAACGCACGAGATCGCGGGCGGGAATCTCAACCACGAGATTCCGGAAGTGGGTGACGACGAAATCGGGCAACTGGTGGAATCGTTCAACCAGATGACCACGGACCTGCGGACCTCGCGGGCGGAACTCGAGCGCCGCCGCCGCTACACCGAGACCCTTTTGCGGAACGTCTCCGCCGGCGTGGTTGGACTCGATCCGGACGGGCGAATCACCGCGATCAACCCGTGCGCCGAACAGATGCTGTCGCTCGTCGCCGACGAGGTATTGGGCAAGCAGTACCGCGACTGCGTTCCTGCGGTATTGGTGCATGCGCTGGACGAGCTGTTTGCGACCGCCCCGCCGCAGGAGCTGAGGTCGTCGCTGAAGCTCGACTCGGGCGGGGGCGAGGCGGAGCTGATGATGACGGCGAGTCCGCTCAGCGACGAGGCGGGAGCCGATCTGGGCACGGTGCTTTTCTTCGAGAACGTGAGCCAGATCGCCAAGATCGAGCGGATGGAGGCGTGGCGGGAAGTGGCGCGGCGGATTGCGCACGAGATCAAGAATCCGCTGACGCCGATCCAGCTTTCGGCCGAGCGCCTGCGCCGCCAACTGGAGACTCTGTCCGACGGTGATGCGCGCCTGCTGGAGGAGTGTACGCATACGATAATAGGGGAAGTCGAAGACCTTAAGCGCCTGGTGAAAGAGTTCTCGGGCTTCGCACGGATGCCGCAGATCAATCCTGCCCCG
>DASPQS010000293.1:0-16791 GCA_035624865.1 Binataceae bacterium (SeqCode)
GGCGCGAGAGCCGGGATGCCCCGGCGGCAAGTCGAGCTCGCGCCATTTGATGCGTTTGCGGACTTCGCCGGCTGGTGGATCCCATGGATGGTGCGGGTCGGGAAAGCTCATCCAGACGAACCAGTCGTCGGTGTTGGCGAGAGTGTTGAGCCAGGCGATGGTGCGGTCCGCGACCCAGTCGGTGTGATAGTGATCGCGCGAGATCGGATTGTAGGCGAGTTCGGGCGCACCGGTTTCGCCGCCACCGCGCGCGCTCAGCAGCGGGACGAAGCCCGCGATCTCATCCGGATGGTTTTGCTGGAGCCAAAGCGAGTAGTGCCATCCGCCGATCGGCCCATGCATCGCGAGTTCCATGTGGTCGAATCCGCGATAGGGGCCGGTCGATCCTTCGCGCGCCATGCGGTTTTCGAACCATCGGCCCTGAAAATCAAAGCCCGGCTCGAAATGGGCCTTGCCGATGAGCGCAGTGCGATAGCCGCCGACGTCGTGCAAATGACGCGCGATCGAGGGGGCGTCGGGAGGAAGCGGGACACCATTGGCGACGACGCCGTGAGTGCGGACGTACTGGCCGGTGATCATGGTCGCGCGGGCGGGCATACATACGACGTTCTGGTTGTGGGCGCGCTGATAGTTGATGCCGTGTGCGGCGAGCGTGTCGGCAACGGGAGTACGCGCGATTCTACCGCCGTTGCAGCCGAGGGAATCGAAGCGTTGCTGGTCAGTGGTGATGAAGAGAATCTTGCGCCCCATGGGTGGGCCTCCACACTGTGACCGGGCGATCCTTCGCTGCGCTCAGGATCACCCCTCACTTGCCTCGCGCTTTGTGCTCGCGCCTCGTTTAAGCTCGCAGACTCGCCTGCTCGCTCCGCACCGCAACTTTATTTTCAACGCAGCTCGCGGACTCGCTTGCTCGCTCCGCACCGCAACGGTGCTCCGCTGGCGGCTCCGCGAGCGTAGCGTTAGCGCCAGGCCATGATGCCGGTTCCGGTGGACCACGGCTTCAACGGCTCGTATGCAAGCACCTCGGGACTCAGACGCTGCGGCATCGCCCCGGCGACCGCGAGCCAGTCGCGTACCTCGTGGCCGCCGTTGCCGGCAACGGCTTCGAGGTCTTCGTAGCGCGCGTAGCGGCTGGTGGCTTCCTCGGTCTTGCCCTGGACGAGGCATTCGAGGAACCAGCGGTCGAATTGTTCGTTGATCCTGCCGGTCTGCGGCGGTCCGACCCAATGCGAGAGGCCGCCCGTGCCGAGAAAGGCGACGCGCGTGTTCTGGGGCCATCGTTCGACGCATCGCCCGACAAACGCGCCGACGTCGAAGCATCGCTTTGGCGAGGGCATCGGCGGTGCGAACGCGTTTACGACGATCGGAATGATCGGGATGTCCCAGCGCGGCGTCAGATGCATCATCGGGGCGATCTCGGCATGGTCGAGGGCGAGTTCTTCGGAGAAGGCGAAGTCGACGCCATTCTCGAGGCCTTCGCGCACGATGAAGCGCGCGAGGTCGCTGGCGATGGGTATGCGCACGTTGGGGATATCGAAACCGGGGACCGCCGGTCCCTTCGCCTGATCGCCGACTCCGACGAGAAAGGCGGGAAGATTGTCATAGAAGCAACGGTCGAAGTGGTCGTCGGCGAAGGTGATGAGAACGTCGGGGTGCGCGTCTTCGAGGGTCTTGCGCGCGCGATCGAAGCCCGAGCGAAGACGGGTGCGCTCGGCCTCGGGCAGGCGTTCCCATTGTTTGGGCGAAGCCATAAACGGAACATGCGAGCAGGCGATGCCGGCTACTACCTCTGCCATGATGAGTCTTCTCCTTGTTGACCGCGCCAGTTGCTTCGGCGCTGTTGCGCACGAATCGCGAGCAGCTACTGCTTCGCCCGCTCCGGATTCATCACCGCGATATAGTCCTGCATGCTCTTGCCGGTGGCGCCGCCGTGGGCGAGCAGGAGCAGAAGCGGATTGACGCCGCGATCGTAGAGCATGCGGATTTCCCAGCGCTTGAGCAGATCGCGTTCCTCGGTGTCCAGATCATAAGCGTCGAGCGCGGCCTCGGCTCTGTCGCGAAAGCGTGCGGCCAGAGCGGGGTCGCGCCTGAGATCGCGCAGGAACTTGTCGACCTGATACCGGCTCATCTTGTGGTCCTCCTCCGTTCGAAGAGGTGGCTTCAAGCTTCGGCGGATGTGGAATGCCCCGCCGCAAAAGTTGGGAAGCGCGCCACCTCTGCTACGCTGTGGCGCGCTCCCGCTAGTGCCGATTATCTCGGGACGGACAGGTTTGTCATACGCGCTCGAGAAGCGTGCCGGTCCCGAGGCCGCCGCCACAACACATCGTGATGATCGCTCTGCGCCCGTTGGCGCGCTCGAGTTCATTGATTGCCTTGGTAACGAGGCCGCATCCGGTGGCGCCGAGCGGATGACCGAGAGCGATCGCACCGCCGTTGGGATTAACGCGAGCCATATCGGGCTCGAGCGTACGCGCCCAGGCGAGGACGACCGAGGCGAAGGCCTCGTTGATCTCGACAACATCGATATCGGCGATCCCGAGCCCATTTCGCTTGAGCAATTTGCGCGTCGCCGGAATCGGCCCCTCGAGCATGAGCACGGGATCGCATCCGACGAGGCAGGTATCTACTACGCGGGCGCGCGGGCGGCATCCGAGTTCGCGCGCCTTGGCGTCGGTCATCAGAAGGACCGCGGCCGCTCCGTCGGCAACCTGCGAGGAGGACCCGGCGGTGTGGATGCCGTCGGGGCGGGCGACCGGCTTGAGCGCGGCCAGCGCTTCGAGGCTGGTATTGCGCGGGATCTCGTCGCGGGTGAATTTGCGCGTCTGGCCGGTCCGCTCGTTCGCTTCGATGACTGGGACGTCGAGCGGCACCAGTTGCGATTCGAAGCGGCCCTCCTTGACGGCTTGCGCCGCGCGGAGCTGCGATTGGAGGCCGAAGCGGTCCGCATCCTCGCGGGTGATACCGTATTTGGTGGCAATGCGTTCGGCGCCTTCGAACTGGCTGACGAATTCGAAGTGCTCCCGGTACGTGCGGCTGATCGGCTTGCCGAAGCCGGCCTTCACGCCAGCGAGAGCGTCGGAACCGATCGGGAGCAGGCTCATGTTCTCGACACCGCAGGCGAGGACGACGTCTTCGGCGCCGGAAGCGATCATGTTCGCGGCGAGATTGACCGCAAACTGACTCGAGCCGCACTGCGAATCGACGGTGGAGCTGGCGACGTTGGGATCCAGGCCCGCGGAGAGCCACGCGGTTCGCGTCGTATTCATGGCCTGGGCGCCGACCTTGTTGATGCATCCGCCGACGACCTGCCCCACGGTGGAGGAGGGAATGTGGGCGCGTTCGAGTATCGCCGTCATGACCTGAGCGAGCATCTCGGCCGGATGCGCGCTCGACAACGATCCGTTCTTTTTGCCGATCGGCGACCGAGCGGCTTCCACGATGACGACTTCTCGCATGACATCCTCCGTTCAGGCAGGGCCGGTTCCTGAGGTATCGGCCGCGCGTTATCCTGCTCTCGAGAGACAGTTGCCACAGCGTACAAAAGTCGCCGACATTCGTCCAATCGACGGAGCGCTTCGCGCCGGCACAGTCTCGGGGGGACACCGGAGCCATCTTCGGACTTATGGGTTTCGGGGACTTATGGTTTTCGGCTTTTTTTGCTATGGGGCTCATATAGAGAGAGGTTTCGCGGCAGATTCATCCTCAATCTCGAAACGCGGAGGCGATCATGGCGACCAAGAATTTTGAGGTGCAGCAACTGCTCAAGGCGTACCGCAAGGGAGTGATCACGGAAGAACTCTTTGCGCAGCAAATGGACGAACTAGTAGCGGGTGCGGACGGGCATGATGCGGTTCCGAACGTATTTGCGCATCGCGGCGACGGCGCGAAGATGGCTCAGCAGAAACTCAGCAAGACACCGCAGACCGAATCCATGGTGTTTACGATTCCTCCCGGCTTCAGCAACGACCGCGAGAATTCCCATCGCGGAGACCAGCTCATTTACGTAATCGAGGGCAAGGCCACCTGCCGCGTCTCGGGCAAGGAATGCGAGATCAAGGCGGGCGACTTCGTCACGATTCCGGCCGGCGCACCGCACACCTTGCGCACCGGCGCCGACAAGTTGTTCGCGCTGACCGTCTTTGCGCCGCCGGAACGCTAGATAACTCCCGGGGAGGAACCGATGAGCTCGGACCTTTCGGGCAAGACCGCGATCGTGACCGGAGGTGCCTCCGGGATAGGCCGGGCAACCGTCGCCGCGCTGCTCAGTGCCGGCGCATCGGTGGCGGTGCTCGACCGCGATGAGGCGGGATTGAACGCGGTGGTCGGGCAGGCGGGGAAATCGGGAGGCAAAGCGCTGGCGATCGGGATCGACCTGGCAGATACGGCGAGGATCCCGGGCGCGGTCGAGCGGGTGATCGAGCAGTTCGGGCGAATCGATATCCTGGTGAACTGCGCGGGCGTGACCGGCAAGTTCCAGAGCTTAATCGAAATGGACGAAAAAAATTGGGACTTCGTCCAAACCGTGAATCTGAAGGCGCCCATGCTGCTGATGAAGCACGTCGCAAAGCACATGGTCGAGCGTGGCGGCGGGGGGCGGATCGTTAACGTCAGTTCGAGCTCGGCGTTCAGAGCCAGGAACTCGCCGATCGCGTACGCAAGCTCGAAGGCGGCGCTGGTGCAACTGACCCGAAGCGCCGCGGCCGAATTGGGGCCGCACGAGATCAACGTGAACGCGGTGGCTCCGGGGATTACCGCGACGGGAATGACACGTGCTCTCGGCGACGCGGAAGCGCTTCAACGGGCCGCCTCGAGCGGGCCTTTGGAGAATCTTTTCCATCGCGTCTCGCAGCCGGAAGATGTGGCGGCGGCGATCCTGTTCCTGTGTCTTCCGAGCAGCCGGCAGATTACCGGGCAGACGCTGCATACCAGTGCTGGCGCGGTGGTCTGACCCATCACGACCGAGACCGCGGCACTGACCTTGTTCGCTCTATGGCTACCGCCCGCTGGCCGGAAAGGTCAGTCGGCCAGGGGAATAGTCACAGTGATACGGGGTTCATTACCTACCGCGCGGGTGGTGTGACCGCGTCCGGTGAGATCCTCGGCAAGGATGCCTTCGCCGGGGCCGAAGCGATGCACGGAGCCGTCGCCGAGTCCGATCTCGACGGCACCCGCGAGGGTAATCACGTATTGGCGGCGCGGCGCAGTGTGCCAATCGACGAAAGTGCCGGGAGCCATGCGGCTGAAGTTGATGCCCTTGGCCGGCTGCATTTTAGTCTGCTCGAGGATCGGTCCGGGCGTAAAGGAAAGGGAAATTTCCTCGAGATGGGACTGCTGGTCGGAACCGGTAAAGAGACGAAAGAGCCGCATCGCGATACCTCCCTGAAATGGGACCTCCCGGTTCTTAGCTGGTCGAGGCGCGGAGGGCAAGAAACCCGGGGAAGCGGAAGGGCGACCAGTCCGCGCATGCGCGGGACCAGTGCATTGTTGAGGATCATTTGGCGCGTATGATTCGTGCTGAGTGGGGCGGCAGTTCAAGCTGTTCCCCGGCATTAGTTTCACCTTCCAGTTCGATCACCGAAGCGAACGCGTAAGCCGGCAGGACGTCGGCCAGCCGGATGTTGCGGGCGTGGTCGCTCATATTCGTCAATAGATGGAAAAACCCATCGCGAGTCCGTGCGGACAGAATCTTGAGCTCGCCGCGGTCCATCAAAGTCGCTGCCGCCGGCGGTTCATCCAGGCAAGCGCGGTCCACTTCCGCTCCGATTCCTGCCACCGCACGGAACAGTCTGGCGCTTTCCTGGCTCAGGAGGCTCATGTCGTCGGAGATCAGAAGCATTCCGCCTGACGTGGCTACGGTCCAGGCCAGGGCCTCGCGCTCGTCAGTGGAAAGCCGAGTTTCCCTCGCGCGCAGCATCACGCAGTCAGGATCATTCAACCACAAGCGGCGATGCATGAAGCTTCGCGCCACGATCGCATCGATAGCGAGCGCCGTTCCAGGCTCGGCACCGCCGGCCCCCCAGTAGGGAGCAACGTCTGGGCCGATTCGCATCCCATCCAGGATTCCAACGGCCGGTCCCAGGGGACATCCGCATCCCAGGATAAACGCTCTTTCGCCGGCGCCCCGGCGAATCGCCTCGAGGCCTCGCCGCAATGTCTCGGCCCGAGTCAGAGCTGGATCGTGGCGGAGCCCTTCCGCCGCGGCGGCAAAGAGAAAGTCGAGTTTCAGATAGTCGTAGCCGAATTCGTGCACGATGGTTCTGAAGAGCCGCTCCAGGTGAGCCGCGAGCGCAGGATCGCTCGGATCAAGAGCATACGCGAACTTGTCCTCGTGCGGAGTCCAGTTGGGGTTGTAGGCGGCCCGCAGCGGTGCACCGTCGTTATCCGTAATCAACCAGTCGGGGTGATCACGCATGACTTGCGAGTCGCGGGCGGCCAGAAAGGGCGCCGTCCACAAACCAGCAGCGAAGCCAGCGGCGCGAATCGCACCCGCGATCCTTTTCAGTCCGCTGGGAAATTTCGCGTTGGTGCGATCCCAATCGCCAAGCGCAGCCTGGTAACCGTCATCGAGTTGAACGACCTCGACCGGGAACTCCGAGCGCATCTCCTTGAGAACGCGCACGTTGGAGATGAGCGCATCCTCCGTGATCGCGTGAAAGTAGTGGTACCAGGAACACCATCCGCGCAAATACGGCGCGCTCACTCGAGCAGCCATCGTCTGGCCCAGCATAGCGGCCCATCGCGCCGCCATTCCGGCCGCTGCCAGGCCGGAATGCCACGATACTAACGGCTCGACTTCGCGGCTTTGCCCGGGGCCAAGGGTCGCTCCGTCAAGGAGCGAACGGGCCGATACCTGCTCCGGACTTTTGACGGTGATGGTAGTCAACTGACTGGCAGCGCCGATGAACCCTGCAAAAAATCGCTCGGGAGACGCGTCGCTCTCCACTATCGTGAAGAGTTCCGAGGTTGCAGCTTCCGGCGCCTCCGTTGGCCGCGAAACCTCGCTCTGGTGTGTCAAGCGAGCGATGGGGCTCTTGCTGTCGCGTGGATGCGCAACCGTTCCCACCGTTACGGGGTACGACGCGCTCCAGGACTGGTAGCCATGTTTGAAGAATCGGGCCGGAGCGTGGGCCGAGAACCCGGTTGGGAGGTCGTAGCTAACCGAGTCGAGACGAATAACGCGATCGCTCCGATTCGAGATTGCGACACGCACTACGGTACCGCGCTCGAGCGACTGCTTGCGGACATCAAGGACAATACCGCCCTCTTCGGCACGCATCTGGCCGCGACCAAGCGCGAGCACCTGCGGCACGCCTGTACCATCTCGAAACCGCAACTCGATCCTGGCCGGGATCATCGATTATTCCGGGTGCGAAACCAGCTTTTCCCCGCGGCCAGTACTTCCGGGTGATTCGGTCCGCAGCACATTTCTTTCAAGCCAATCAGAGCTCGCCGCGGAGCGACGCCCATAAGAGGAAGGCAGACCACGCGATTAGCGGATCGTCGGAAATCTTGCCTTCACCGGGAACTTCCGGGGCTGGCGGCAAAGCGGCGATTTCCTCTGGCGTCAGCGCCTCGCGCGCAACCGCGCATATGACAGCGACGCTGGGATCGCGCTTGGATTCGGCAAGGGCCTTCATCACGGCAAGCATCTTCACGACGCCTGGCGCCTGGCGCGGATCGAAGTCAAATTTCATGATTTACACCTTGAACCCGGCCCACAGTCGGCCAATTTATAAACTCGCTCAAGTGGCCCTTCCACGGCGCCGACCCTAAGAGTCAGGCGCCGAAGAAGGCAAGCAATTGCACGGTCAGGGCCTCGGGCGCTTCTTCCGGGATGAAATGGCCGCAATCGAGCGCCTGGCCGCGAACATCGGTTGCCCAGGCCCGCCAGATGTCAAGCATCTGGGCGGCCCCGGCCGGACCGGCCGGGCGCTCCCCATAGCGCCAGCAGCGGCGCGGCGATCTTGCGCCCGGCGGCTCGGTCCGCCTCGTCGAATGCGCAGTCGCATCCGATGCCGGCGCGATAGTCCTCGCAAGTGGCGTGGATCACCGCGGGATCGCGAAAGGCCTCACGATAAGCTGCAAGCGCCTCGGGTGCGAACGCGCCTGGCGTGCCGCACCAGGTCTGAAGCGAGTGCTCCAGGAAGTAGTCAGGGTCTTTGCCGATCAGCGTTTCCGGGAAGGGGGCCGGCTGCGCGAGAAAATACCAGTGGTAGGCTCTGCGTGCGCTGCTTCGATCCATCCGCTCGAACTGCTCGAGCGTCGGTATGATGTCGAGCACGGCGAGACGCCGCACGCGATCCGGATGGTCCAGGGCCAGGCGATAGGTGACGCGCCCGCCACGGTCATGCCCGGCGATGTCGAAGCGGTGGAAGCCCAGCGCCGCCATCACCTCGACCAGGTCGCGCGCCATCGCACGCTTGGAATAGGGCAAGTGTTCGGCATCGGTCGCCGGCTTGCTGCTGGCGCCGTAGCCGCGCAGGTCGGGTACCACCACGGTGAAGCGCTCTGCCAGCCGTGGCGCAACCTTATGCCACATCACATGAGACTGCGGATAACCATGAACCAGGAGCAGCGGCGAACCGCTGCCACCCTGGACCAGCGCGATTTCCGCGCCGGAAGTCGCGATACGCTTGCGTGCGAAGCCTTCGAACATTGGTCCGCCCTCCGATCGCTTAATTAACACACGGTGCGCATCGCATCACAGCGGCACTCCGGTTCGGTACGATACGGGCTCGCCAACATATGGCGAGAAGCCGTACCAACGATCTGGAGAGGCAAAGACCTATGCCAGCGGGATTGTTGCGGTTATCACCATCCCGGGGCCGATATACCGCGTAGTGTGACCTTGCCCGGTCGTGTCCTCGACTAGCCGCGCATCTCCTGGTCCGAAGCGGCGCACCGTGCCATCTCCTAAACCGATTTCCAGCTGGCCGGAGACCACGATCACATATTGCCGCCGCGGGGCCGGGTGCCAGTCGAGAAACGTCCCGGCTGGCTGTTGGGCAAACACAATATGCTTCGCCGCTTGCGGCTTAGCCAAGGCTGGATGTTCGGCCAGCGTCTGCTCCTCCAGATAAGATTTGCCGTCGGAACCCGTATACATCCTGAAGATGCCCATAGTTTTTCCTCAGTTGCGCCTCCGATTAGAGAATATTGGCCAAATTCCGGCTTTTCGGCCGTTTGAGCAAGGAGAAGCTACACAGCGCCCTATCTCAGTGACGCCGTACGCGCGCCGCTTTGAATCGATTGGAGGTAGGCGACCAGCTTCCGGATGCGCTCTTTGACCTCTCGCTCTGTCCGACCATGGCCTTCGTTAGCGAAGCGCTCACCCCACACCGGCATATCGCGCGGGCCGTGAGCTTTGACCTCGGCGCGGCCATCGATAACCCGTGCAACCTTGTCTTCCTGCAACGGGTTTCCGTAGAGATCCGAAAGCAAGCGCAAATTGGTAGGCGGGGTATTCAACGATCGCGCGAGCGGACCGTTCCCTTCACCAACGGGACCATGACAGACAGCGCAATACTCGAGATAGGTTGCACGGCCTTGGGCGACGTCGTCGGAGCCCGCGAATGCGGAGCTGCTCATCGCGGCCAAGGCGCAGACCGCAACGATCCATTTTCGAGTCAAATGCATCCCTGATCTCCTATGCCCGATAGCTTGTATCACGTTTTGCCACCACGGCTGGCGATCACAAGATCGCTCGTCCTGATTACTCCCAGGCGAACTGTCGTTTGGGAGCTCGGCGTCACAGTCAGCTTGTCAGATTGTCCCGCAAACCCAATAAGGCTAGGTATCCTGCTGGAGCCGAGGTTGCATTCGGCGAGGAGGCGAGTCCGTGAACAAACGGATCTTTTTCAACGCTTTCCATATGAATTGCGTGGTCCATCAATCGCCGGGGCTGTGGGTCCGTGCTGACGATCAGATGCACAACTACACCGATCTCGACACCTGGGTCGAGTTGGCGAAGCTGCTGGAACGCGGCCGCTTCGACGCGCTTTTTCTCGCGGACGTGGTGGGGGTCTACGATGTTTACCGAGGGAATCGAGTCGCCGCGCTGACGGAGGCGGCACAGGTGCCGGTGAATGATCCGGCGCTGCTGATTCCAGCGATGGCTCACGTGACCCGGCACCTCGGTTTCGCCTTCACCTCCTCGATTCTGCAATATCATCCCTTCATCTTTGCGCGATTGGTCTCGACGCTCGATCATCTGACCAAGGGCCGCGTCGCATGGAACATCGTCACGTCATATCTCGAGAGCGGAGCGCGGAGTATCGGACAGCCGGGTCTGCTGCCGCACGACGAACGATACGACGCGGCGGAGGAGTACATCGAGATTTGTTACAAGTTGTGGGAGGGAAGCTGGCAGGACGACGCCGTCGTCAGGGATCGCGAGCGCCGCATCTACGCGGATCCCGCCAAGGTCTGGGACGTTCATCACGACGGCAAGTATTTCAGCACTCATGGCTGCCACCTTTCGGAACCTTCTCCGCAACGGACGCCGGTGCTGTATCAGGCCGGGGGATCGCCGCGCGGCCGCGAGTTCGCGGCGCGCCATGCCGAGTGCGTGTTTGTTTCCGGGCTCAATCCCGCCAAGGTTGGAGAGTCAATTCGCGATACGCGGGAACAGGCGCGCCGGGCCGGCAGGAATCCAGAGGACATCCTCTTCTTCCTTTATGCCAAGGTGATTACTGCGGATACGGAAGCTGCCGTCCAACGCAAATATGATGAGTACCTGAGCGACGTCGGGTACGAGGGAGCGCTGGCGCTGCTGAGCGGCTGGGCCGGCATCGATTTCAGCCAGTACGAGTTGGACAAGCCGCTCGAATACGTCGAAACCAATGCGGTGCGAACGCTCATGCAGGCTTTTATCGAGCCGAACCCAAAACGTCGATGGACCTTGCGGGACTTGATGAAGCTCGTGGGACTCAGCGGCGGCGGTCCACTACTGATGGGCACGCCGGAGCAACTGGCTCGAACCTTTCAGGAATGGGTAGAGGCGGGAGTGGACGGTTTCAACCTTGCGTACATGGTTACACCCGGATCATTCGCCGACTTCGTCGATGGCGTCGTGCCGCTCTTGCAGCGGCGCGGCTTGATGCAGACCGAATATCAGGACGGAACATTGCGCGAGAAGCTGATGGGTCCGGGACGTGCCCGCCTGCGCGAACCGCATCCGGCGGCGCAGTTTCGTCGGTAGCTATATTCCGGGAACGAGAAGCGGCCCATCAGCGATGGCGGGCCGCCAACGGTAGGGGACCGACCACTCCCGCGGCTGCGCGAAGCTTGATTACTGTCCTGACCAGTTCGCGCAACTGGGTCAATGCGGCCTGAGTCGGCTCGCCGTCCACGAAGTCCTGCGCGGATAAATACACGCTGGTTGGCGCCACCAACGCGCCAAACCAGCCCAGAATGTCGCGCAGGTGCCAATCGACCCCGAGAAAATGATGATCAGTCGCACCGACTGCCACTATTCCGCACGGCTTTCCCATCAGGGCCTCGACCGGCAAATGGTCGAGCAGGTTCTTGAGTGATCCAGTAAAAGAGCCGCGATACACCGGGCTCGCGAAGATCACCGCGGCAGCGTCGCCGATTGTGCTAACAACGCGCTCCGTGTCATCGCCAAACTCACGCGGCGACCGGCCGTCCGCGAATGAGATGCGATAATCTCGGAGATTAATCAGATGCGCGTCGATTCCGGGCGCTTCTTCGCGCGCGTATCGCGCTACCATTTCAATCACCTTCAGTGACCGTCCCGGGGGCGTAACACTTCCAAGAATCGCAACCAGGCTAGCCATCGATGCTGCCTCCTTGGCCACATACTCCTGCAGGGCACGCTTGCACGCCCGGATTGGGCATATCGACGAGGACGATACACATGCGCGCTCCTGCACCGCAACGCCCCGGCATCATCGGCGCAAGGTTTTCAAATCCGTGCTAGAAAATTCGGTGGGAGTCAGATGGCAAGTCCCGAGCTTCAACTTGTGGTTGAGCTTTGCCGATTCTCTCGGAGAAGACGGCGTCCCACAATCGTAGAGCTTGGCCGATTGGCCGAGTTGCGTGCCAGGTGCGACGAAATTGCTGATGGCCATGAACTCTCGCGCGACGTGAGTTACCAGGCGGTGGAAGCAGGCGGCGTAAGCGCGGAATGGCTGAGGGCTCCGAAAGCTCGAGACGATCGCGTAGTGCTCTATCTGCACGGTGGCTGTTATGCAACGGGATCGGTCGAGACGCACCGCGATCTTATGACCCGGCTATCGATCGCGGCCTCGATGCGAGTGCTCGGTCTCAATTATCGGCTGGCTCCTTTGCACCCCTTTCCCGCGGCCATCGAGGACACGGCCGCGGCGTATCGATGGCTGATCGAAACAGGGATCGAACCGGCTCATATTGCGATTGCGGGTGACTCGGCGGGAGCGGGCCTCGCTCTCGCGGCAGCGGTAACGATTCGTGATGCGGGACTGCCTCTTCCGGGCGCCGTGGTATGTCTCTCGCCGTGGGTCGACCTCGCGATGACCGGCGACTCGATGAGGAATAAGGCGGCCGAAGATCCTATCGTCAGCCGCGAGATGCTCGAGGGCTGGGGGAAGTTGTATCTGGGCGACAGCGATCCGTGTGCGCCGCTTGCATCGCCCTTATATGCGGACCTGCGCCGCCTCCCGCCGCTCCTCATCCAAGTTGGATCGGCCGAGGTTCTGCTCGACGATTCACTGCGTCTGGCCGGGCGCGCCTCGGCCGTTGGCGTCACGACGACTTTGGAAGTCTGGCCTGAAATGATTCACGTCTGGCACAGCTTCGCGGCGATCCTGCCTGAAGCCCGGCAGGCCATCGACCGTATCGGCGAGTTTATCCGACTGCATCTGGGCGATTAGGGCTGGCGGCGATCCCGATAATGTGCGGGTACCCGCTAGGTCCACCGCTCAGGCGTTACCTCGAGGTGCCCGTCGCTGGAGATAAGACGATACGCCCTAGCCATGAGGGCCCCCTCCCCGTCAATGGCGATGTCCGGGACTCAGTTCAATCCATAGCAACGAGCCGCATTGTCGCCCATTATCTTTTCGCGGGATGCCTGCGGCAGCCCGGCACAATGCTCACGGAGTTCATCGACCGCACCGGGAAAGACACAGTCATAATGAGGATAGTCGGACGCCCACATCATATACTCGTCCACGCCTAACGCGGCCGCCGCCTTCAACGACACATCATCGGGCTCGCATGAGCAAAAGCATTGGCGTCGGAAATACTCACTCGGCTTCATCCGCGCCTTCGGCACCATGTGGCCGATCTTTTCGTGGAACTCATCCAGGCGTCCTAGCCAGTATGGGATCCATCCGCCGCCTGCCTCCAGGAATGCGACCCTGAGCCGCGGATATTTGTCCAGCACCCCGCCGCAGATGATGTCCATGCAAGCCATCTGTTGTTCCAGCGGATGGGAAATAATCATTCGCTGGAAGAAGTCGTGATAGCGATCGAAGCCTGCCGTCGGCATGTCGCCGGTTACCGCGGCGTGAAGCGCGATAGTACAGTCGAGCTCCTGCGCTTCGGTCCAGAACGGATCGTAGGCAGGATCGCTAAGGCGCCGGTTATTATAAGGATTCGAACGCACCAGCACGGATTTGACGCCATGCTCCTTGACCACTCGCCTCGTCTCCGCGATCGCCATATCGACGTCGTGAAGCGGAATCGGGGCGACACTGTAGAGTCGACTGGGCGCAGCCCGGCAGAAATCCGCCATCCAGTTGTTGTAGGCACGGCATCCGGCTGCCGATACTTCGGGATCCTTGATCGCGACGAAGGTTAGCCCGATTGACGGAAACAGCACCGAAATGTCGATTCGCTCCGAATCCATGTCTTTCAGCCGCGCGACGGGATCGAAGCTGCCGGGTCGCAGGTCATCCCACGACAGCTTGCGCATCAGTTCCGGAGTGGCGAGCCCTCCTGGTATGCACATCGCTGCCGGAGAATAGATGCTGTCGGCTGCGACTCTATCGCCGACCGCGATGCGATCGACGCCGGCGGCGTCCCGCACGATTCGCGGCAAGCGCTCGCGATATTTCGGCTCGACGTAATCGTTCCAGAAGTTGCGTGGCTCGACGATATGCCCATCTGCATCGATTATCTTTGTCATATCCGAACCTCTTCGCGATTAATGAACCTGTTGCGATTCCTTCGATCCGCGACTCGAGCCGGATTTTAGATTGCGAATCCCGATTAACACTCGCACCGGGAACGGACGGTTTGCAAACGCGCTGAATGGACATGCCGCGTGTTGGAATCCGCGGCGGCCCGTACGCCGATCGCGCACGCTATGGGATTGTTCCCTCTATCTGGTAGGCTTCCCGCCCATAACGCACACCGCTCAGCATCGAAACCAGGAGGATCCTCGCGATGGGAAGGCTCGATAACAAGGTCGCAGTAATCACCGGCGCGGCGAGCGGGATGGGCCGTGCGACCGCTATCCGTTTCGCCGGAGAGGGCGCCGCAGTGGTGGTCGCCGACCTCAACGAGGAAGGCGGCGCCTCAACCGTCCGTCAGTGCAAGGAAAACGGCGGGCGCGCGGTCTTCCAGAAGGCCGACGTCGCAGCCGAGGCCGACGTCGCAGCACTGATCGGGCGCGCTGTGAGCGAATTCGGCCGGCTCGATATCACCTTCAACAATGCGGGCTTGATTGGTGCAGTCGGAGCGCTCGAGGAGATCAGCACCGAAAGCTGGGATCGCACCCACGCGATTCTCCTGCGCGGCGTTTTCCTCGGTATCAAGCATTCGATTCCCGCGATGCGCAAGGCGGGCGGCGGCTCGATCATCTCGACCGCTTCCATCGCCGGAATGCGGGGAGGCTTCGGCCCGACCATCTATAGCGCCGCCAAGGCCGGAGTAATCAACCTCACCCAGTGCGCAGCGGTCGAACTGGGCAAGGACCGCATCCGCGTCAATTGCATCTGTCCGGGCGGGATCAGCACTCCCATCGGAGGGCCAGTCACCGAGCGCAGCGTCCAGGCTCTCGCGCAGGCTCAACCAATTCGGCGCGCGGGCCAGCCCGAGGATATCGCCGCCGCCGCGCTGTTCCTCGCCAGCGACGACTCGGAGTGGATCACCGGAACGGCAATGCTGGTCGACGGCGGCTTCATGGCGCGGGCCCAATCGTTCGGCTCGCTTTCAGCCTCGGAATGGAGCGGATCGGTTGGATTCGTGGGCCCGTCGTTCCAGTTGCGCTGAAACGCCGAGCCCACAACGTTGCGGCTCTGATGTTCTGCCGGCCCGGGGAGCCTGGAGGCCTCTACTGCACCACAAACTCCTTGTAGCCCTTGCCTGCCACCTCGTTTAACTTGGCGCGATAGGCGGGCGCCGTGTTCGCATAGAGCAGGATCGCGTGCGCCTTGCCCGGGATATTATCCCCCACGAACCAGGACTTGGCGCCGCTCAAGAGGGTATGACTGCCCACCTCGTTGGCGTGCTCCACCCAGGCCTCCTCCGCCTCCACCGTGGGTGCGATGCGTGAGTAGCCTTTGTCGCGGACGTAGCGGATACAATCCGTGATCCATTCCACGATTTTTTCCGCGCAGATCATGTAGTTGCAGAACGCGGTATTCGTGGCGATGAAGAAATTCGGGAAGCCCGCGGTCTGAAGCCCAAGAAATGTACGCGGCCCGTTCGCCCATTTTTCCCTGATCGACTTGCCGCCTTGGCCGCGGATATCGATCCTGGTCAGCGCGCCGGTTATGGCGTCGAACCCGGTCGCATAAATGATGACGTCGAATTCGTATTCCTTGTCGCTGGTCTTGATTCCCTTGGGCGTGATCCGCTCGATCGGGGTTTCGCGCACGTCAACCAGCAGCACATTGTCCCGGTTATAAGCCTCGTAATACTCGGTCTCCAGCGGGATACGCTTTGAACCGAAGGGATGGTCCTTCGGCACGAGCTTTTCCGCGACCGCCGGATCCTTGACCCGCGCACGGATCTTGTTGCGCACGAACTCCGCGAAGTCTTCGTTGGCTACCCGGTCGGTCATGATATCGCGGAAATTGCCCAGCCATTTCTTGAACCCGGGCAGCGCCCATAGCTCCTCGTACAGCTTGAGCCTTTCCTCGCGCGGAACTTCCGAAGTTTTCCTCCGATCGAAGTCGTACGGGAAGCCGGCAGGCGTTTCGAGACACTTCCTGTGAATTTCGTCGTAGCTGGCCTTGAACCGGCGCTGCGTCTCCTCACTCACCAGCGAATTGCGCAACGGCGCACAGTAATTCGGTGTGCGCTGGAAAACCGTGAGTTGCCCGACCTCCTTCGCAATTATCGGGATGAGCTGGACCGCCGTTGCTCCAGTGCCGATCACCGCGACGCGCTTGCCGGTGAAGTTCACCTTTTCCTTCGGCCATCTGGAGGTGTGATACGACTCGCCCTTGAAGCTGTCGATACCCTCGAACGGGGGTACGTAACGTGCAGACAGGATTCCGACCGCCGCGATCAGAAACTGCGCGCGCATGCACTGGCCACTCTCCAACCGGATCTCCCAGCGGTTCGCGCGCTCGTCGTAAACTGCGGAGCTGACCCGCGAATTGAATTGGATATCTTTGCGCAGGTTGAACTTGTCCGCGACGAAATTGAGATAGCGTTCGTTCTCCGGTTGGCCGGAATAGTGCTCCTTCCAGTCCCACTCCTGCTGGAGTTCTTTCGAAAACGTATAGCCGTAGGTTTCGCTCTCCGAATCGAAACGGCAGCCGGGATAGCGGTTCCAATACCAGGTCCCGCCCACGCCGCTGCCATCCTCTACGCACCGCACCGACAGCCCCGCCTCCC